>CASFRL010000015.1 GCA_949297285.1 uncultured Bacteroidales bacterium | reverse complement strand
CACATTAGCCTTGGCACTACGTCCTATGACAAACTCGGCCAACATGACCGGCAACCCTAAAAACAATACGCAAAGAATATACACCAATAAAAATGCAGCCCCTCCGTTCTGCCCGGTCTCGTAAGGAAATCGCCAAATATTTCCCAATCCGACTGAAGATCCGACTGTTGCAGCAATTACGCCTATTTTCGTAACAAATGTCGCCCGTTTCGTCATAATTCTTATGTTTACTTACATTATCGTACAAAAATAATATTTATACGTCTTTTTATCACATTTTGTACTAAAAAAATCACGTTTTGCAACAAATCGATATAATTAAGAAGCAAAAAAGAAACTAAAGAGTGTAAAAAAACAAATCCGATACAAAATTATACTACCTTTGTCGCCTCGATCAATATAACAATTATGAAAGCTATACGGTTTTTATTTCGGTTTATTCCCACTTTTTTTACAGGTATTATCATACTATATCTTTCGCTCTTTCATTTTACAACGCCACAACATATCCCCCCAATCCCGAATCTCGATAAAATTGTTCATTTTACAATGTACATGGGGTTGGTCTCGATCTTCTGTTTCGACGTGTATCGTTCCGAATGGCTTTCTCGTCATGACGGGACTATATTGTTGACAGGATGGTTTCTTGCCGTTTTATGGGGAGGGATGATGGAGCTCTTTCAAAAATATTTTACCGAATACCGCACAGCCGACTGGCTCGACTTTTTAGCAAATACAATAGGGGCTTTTGCCGGGATATTGGTTGGTGTTTTTATTGTACAGCCCATTATCAAACGGTATAAAAGAAAACATGTCGTTTCTCAATAACCTGCCGATTTAAAAAAATCATATTCTTCTCGCTATTACACAAAAAGCCCGAAAAGAAAATCTCTTCGGGCTCTGTGCGGATGAAGGGACTCGAACCCCCACGGCTTTCGCCACTAGATCCTAAGTCTAGCGCGGCTACCAATTACGCCACATCCGCTTTTTGCTTTGCAAAGGTAATCTAAGTTTACGAATTTGCAAATATTATTTATTTTTTTTCATTCAGCTCCTGAAACGATCCATTCTTTTGCTTTCTCGATAATAGCATCCCGATCAAGATCATCCAACATATCCACAAAAATATCGGGGGCTACTCCAAATTCGGTATCTTCCTTATTTTCATTATAAATAGGAGATGCCGAAAAACGTACCGACCAGCCATTCGGCAATTCCGAAGATACGGGAAGTCCGCTTCCTCCCCCCGTATAATCTCCTATAATTTTTACTTGAGGCAGCTCTTTCATTACCGAGACAAAATTGTTTGTCGCACTATAACAGCCCCGATTGGTAAGTACCGCCACAGGTTTCAAATAATGTATCCGGTCTGATGGAGCCGTCTTCAACTTGATTTCATAGAAATCAGAAAATGCATCATGAGCCGGGCCTGTCTTATGTCGGATATAACCGCAAATTTTATCTTCCGTAATAAAGCGAGATGCAATCTGGTTTACCGTTGTCAATAATCCTCCGCCATTATTTCTCACATCGATAATGATTCCGTCGCAAGAAGAAAACGCCGCCAATATCTGGTCTAAGTTACTCTCGCCTACCGCCGAAGAGAAACTTTCATAATAGATATAACCGATATTCGTATTGGCCAATATCCGATATTTCATGCCCCCGGCAATCTGGTAATCGGGCTGTTGCAGATAATATTTATTGACAATCTCTTCTTTAAAATTTATCGGATACTCTTCGAACCATTTCCAATAGCGTGCCATATCGAACGATGATGTCAAGTTCACATGTCCGTCTTTCAATTCGGCCAACATATCGGCCAATACGCCAAACAGCTCTTCATCCGTCATATTTTTCGCAATCCGGGAGCGATAACGCTGGTACACCTCATCCCAGTCGATATCTTTATAATCGAAGAAACAATATCTTTCATCCATGATGGTCCATAAAGCTTCAAAATTCCCGACCGGATCATCGGCGAATTCACCCTCGGAAATACACGAAGGCAAGAACAATATCAGACTCAACGAACAAAACAGACAAAAATGCCGCCATCCGCAGAGAGTTCTGAATAAAAAATATGTAACGTTCTTTATATTCATACAATATCAATAAAATGCTGAAACTGAAGTGGCCGCAGACATCACTTTTTTACGTTGGCTCCGTATTACAAACTCTGTCGCTATTCCGACAGTAAATACATGTGTATACATTTTATAGACCAAATGATTCTGATGGGTAGAGCG
>CASFRL010000014.1 GCA_949297285.1 uncultured Bacteroidales bacterium | reverse complement strand
TAACAGGGTTATCGTACCGAACTCATCGTCTCTGTATTGGAATTTTTTCATGGGGACAAATATATCTTTTTTATTAGACTTTATGCAATTCGGAGAACATCGGTTTTGGCAAAAGCCGTGAGAATGCGATCGCAGGAAGGTGGAGAGTCTGGCCGAGTATCGTCTTGCCTTCGCTGTTTTTATGGCGCTTTTTCGGTATAATCGTTGGTGAGAGAAAAGATTTTAGGTCTGGGTGTGGCTGAGGAATAAATGGGTGAATATGTCTCGGATTTGCTCATCTGAATATAAAAATGTAACTTTAGGTGGAAATTTAAAAAAAAGTGCCGGATATGAAAAAAACACTGACGGTAAACCTGAACAATGCGATATATTATATCGATGAGGATGCCTATGTCCGTTTGCAGGGCTATTTGGATAGTTTGACCGACGATTCCCGAAGCGGGGAAGAAGCCGATGTCTCGAACGATATCGAAGCCCGCATTGCCGAATTGTTTCAGGAGCGGCTGCGTTTCGGGATGCAGATCATCACGATGCGGGAGGTCGAAGAGGTGATCGCCATGATGGAGCACCCCGAGAAGTTTGCTACCGATATGTCGGATAACTCGAAAAACAATGAGCCGGAGAGCGACAGCCGGCAGGAGTCGGAAAAGACGCAAGAGAATGTTCAGGTAGAGCCGGAACCGACATACCGGGATAAAACGACCGAAAGAAATCGCCGCCGTTTGTTCCGGGATAAGGAGGATGCTTTTCTGGGAGGTGTGGCTTCCGGTTTGGGATATTATCTGGGTGCCAGTACGCTACTTATCCGGATATTGTTTGTGTTGTTTACATTCCTTACCGGGTATATGCTTTTGGTCTATCTGATTTTGTGGATTTGTATTCCGGAAGCAAAGACGGCCGCACAGATACTCGAGATGAAAGGGGAGCCGGTAACAGCCGACAATATTAAACGTTTCGATACAGATGCAGAAAATCGGGGAATGAAAACTTCGGAGAAAAAAACATTCGGAGATTATCTGTTGTCGGCCATCAAGATAATCTTGAAATTTGTCGTGATATTTTTGGGTATCTGTTTTTCTTTCGGCTTATTGTCGTTTTTCCTGCTTTTACTGTTTTTGTTGTTTGTTACGGCCGGAGGCACGATCGGCTTCATGGCATACGGTGTAGATCCGTTCTTGATGCAATTGCTTTCTGTTGTTCATTCAACGTGGATGTTGACATTTTTCTTCTTCCTGCTGTTGGGGATTCCCATTTATGCCATACTCCGGTTTATTTTGCGGCGTCTGTTCGATTTTTCCCCGCAGCCTCGGTGGGTCACGGTTGTCTTGGTCGTGTTATGGCTTTTAATTCTTGTGGCCGGAGTAATGATGTATTTTGCACCGTCACCAGAGATATTGTTACCGGGTAATATGGTATAATATCCCCATTTTTCTTTGGGGACCGAATAAGAAGAAACGCTCGTCTTTTTAGAATATCCAATTATGTATTGGATATTCTAAAAAGTCTATCTGTGTAAAAGATTAATTAGTATGTTTTATCCTATTTGTTGGCAATATTTTCCCAAAATTCTTTATATAATTTTTCCAAATAGACATCTATATATACTTTTACTTTTCTGTTTCCGTTTTCGGGAGGAACGATTCTTAATTCTTTAGTTGCAAAATCAGGATTGAGGTAGACTTCTACTAAAGCTAAGTCCCACAAAATTCTATCGTTATTGCTTTTGTCCGTTTCAATCCAACGTTCTCTTAACAATTCATGGGTAACTGTTTTTTGAGATAATTTATCTAATGTTTCTTGTCTTTTGAATGTAAATGGCAATATTGGGTTAATAGGCATTATTGTTAAATCAAGAGAACTATTTTCCAATAGGTAATCAAACGAACTTAAATCATTTCTAACATTAAATTCATTTTTATTCCAGATACCGTTTTGAGAGTCATATTGGGATCCAATTATGTAACATCTTATTTTGCTGGCAATATCGGGTGCTATCATTAATGCAGATGCAATATTCGTAAATGCTCCTAACCCGATTATATCTAAAATTTCTCCTTGTGGCATCGAACGGACATATTTTATTAAAGAGTCAGTCGCTTCTGATTTCCTGGGTTCAAAGCCTCCCCATGCATATCCGATTTGTCTATCACTACCTTTGCAACAAATTACATCAGATCTTCCCATCTTTTTTAAAATTTCTTTATTTAACTCATGGCTAAGATCGATAGTCGATATTCCTAAAGCGTCATATTGATTCCATTTCTCATAAACCAACATATCGGGAGTATTAAAATGGGCAGAACTTAATCCTACAACATAAATGTCTGGCTCTGTCAATAATCGTAGAATAGCATATATATCATCTACTTCATTAGCTGTATCCGCATCAATCCAAACTTTTTGTTGTTTAGCTGTTGTAATGATAGGTAGGAATAAAAAAAATAAGATTAAAAGTTTTTTCATGGGGAGAAGAGTTTTTTAGAGGAATAAACAATATAAGATTCTAAATATTTAATAGCTCTTTCATTTTTATAGACAGAAAACTTAACTTTACAAAGTTAAGTTTTCTTGTTTGGTGGATAATAATTTTGATTTGTATTTTAACTTTTTTATTGGCTGTTGCGATAAGCCTGAGGACTCATTCCTACATGGCGTTTAAAATATTTCCCGAAAAACGACACGTTCGAAAAGTTCAAAGAGTAAGAAATTTCCTGTATCGTCAAATCGGTCGATTTAAGTTGGGCTTTAGCATCGAGTATTACCATTCGGGCGATAATGTCCGAAGCCGTGAGACCCGTAATCTGTTTTATTGTCGTGCAGAGATGTTGTGGAGTAATGTTCAGTTGCTCGGCATAAAAAGAGATAGAGCGTTCCTTTGCATAATGTTGCATGACAATGCTGATAAATTGCTTGCGGATCTCCTCTTTGCGGGAGAGTGCCGGCGGATTCCAACTCCGTTTCTGATACATGTATCTGATTCCCTGAAGAATAGACAGTAAAATGTTTTTAGAAATTTCCGTATTGAAGATATCCGGAACTTGTTCTTGCGTTTTTATCAACAAAGAGAAATATTCGGCGGCAAGATCGGCGCTCTCTTGTTTCAGCGAGATAACCGGGTTTTCTATGACTTGGGGCAGGAAGTCGGCCGAAGACTTTACCATATTGGTCTGGCTCAAGAATTTTGACGAAAAAGCGATGAAGCAGAGCCTTGCCTTTCCTTTCTGTTCGAGAAATTGAAGGATATTACCCGGCAGTATGGAGACAAAATCATTTTTCCGGATGTGGTAATTGGTCATTTTGATAGAAGCGTGTATGTCCCCTTCCAGACACAAAGCGAAAATGCCTGCCTTCAGTCGAAACGGCTGTTTGTAGAAAGTCAAAATATCTTCAGTGATATCCGTCCCGACTATGATGTCTTCAGAAATATCGAATTGAGGTAAATCGGTTCTGAGCATAAATCAAATCCCCTGTTTAATATTCGATCGCAAAAATATGAAAATAAAACCGATATTCCTATGAAAATATTAAAAACAGATCAATTTATATGTTATATCGCTTATCGGCTCCCCACATAAGTTTGTTCCGTAATGTATCTATGAAAACGTGGTTGTTCCGTTTTACGATAGGAATGGTAAAGGGTGCTTTGCCGATGGTGAGCCCGAGGGTGGTACTCATCATCGTAGAACGTCCGTCGAGACTTACCAGAAAATTGTTGCTCCGGCTTTCGACCTGCATGCGGATCGTGTCCTGGTCGTTAAAGACCAATGGCCGTACGTTCAGACTGTGGGGGGCAACCGGCGTGATTGCAAAATTGGGAGCCTGAGGTACTAATATAGGACCGCCTACGCTCAATGAATATCCGGTCGATCCCGTCGGGGTTGAGACGATTAATCCATCTGCCTGATAGGTGTTTAGAAACACATCGTTCAGATAGGTGTGAATAGTGATCATCGAAGAACTGTCTCTTTTCAAAACGGCGACTTCGTTCAATGCGAAAGGCCAGAATTTTACAGGGAGAGCGTCGGCCCTTAATTGTAATAATGTACGGTCTTCTATCCGATAATTGCCGCTAAACAATTCTGCGATAGCTTCATCGATTTCGTTTTCAGCCACATCGGCAAGAAACCCGAGCCGTCCGGTATTGATACCCAATATCGGGATATGTTTGTTGCCGACCCGTTCGGCTGTTTTCAGAAACGTCCCGTCACCACCGAGACTGAGGGCCATATCTGCCGAGAAATTATTGTCCGAGATGAGTTCGCTGTATTGCGGTTCTATTTTCATTACGGTGTGCAAAAAACGGTAAAACTCCTCACAAATAAGGATTTCTGCATTATACTCGCTTAATGCATTGAAAAGATGTTTGGCCTGAATACTTTTTTCCGCTTGATATAAATTCCCGAAAATGGCTATTCTCATCGTCGTTTACATTTTTTATGAGCTTTTTAATCTTTTGCTGACGTTTTTCTTTAGATTTCTGCAAAACCTATTAATTTTGCATCAGCGCAAAGTTTCTTTGCAAACGTACATAAAATTTTTGGCTTCGGACATATATTTTTGGGTTTTACGAAGCAAAAAAGTGCTTTTTATTATAAGTTGGAATTAATTTCGGAAAAATGACCAAATTAAGTGTAAATGTAAATAAAATCGCTACTCTGCGCAATGCTCGTGGCGGCAATATCCCGAATGTGTTGAATGTTGCGCTCGACTGTGAAGCCTTTGGCGCCGACGGAATAACGGTGCATCCCCGTCCTGATGAACGGCATATCCGCTATGCTGACGTGTATGAACTGAGGCCTCGCCTGAAGACCGAATTCAATATCGAAGGATACCCGTCCGATCCGTTTATCGATTTGGTTTTGCGGGTTAAACCGAATCAGGTGACACTGGTCCCGGATGCTCCCGATGCGATCACTTCCAATGCCGGTTGGGACACGCGCACCCATTTCGATTTCCTGAGCGAGATAATCGATCGCTTCAACCAGGTAGGTATCCGCACTTCGATTTTTGTAAATACCGATCCCGATTTGATAGAGTATGCTGCTAAAACCGGAACAGACAGAATCGAATTATATACAGAACCTTATGCGTCGGCATATAGCTCAGACAGGGAGAAGGCCATTGCCCCCTTTGTCAAAGCTGCAGCTTTAGCCCATAAACTGGGATTGGGAATCAATGCCGGACATGATCTGAATCTCCAGAATCTGCAATATTTCCATGAGCAAATACCCGTACTGGACGAAGTCTCTATCGGGCATGCCCTCATTGCTGATGCCCTTTATTTGGGGTTGCAGGAAACGATTCGCCAATATAAAGATTGTCTTAAATAATTATCGATAACCGAAAAATAGAATTATATGAACTTTTTGCTTTCTCTTTTGGCCGATGCCAATATGGTAATGCCGGTTTCTGCCGAAACGACAGCGGCTCCGGTCGATGAACTGAATATGTGGAGTTTGTCCCTTAAAGGGGGTATTATTATGATTCCACTTCTGATATTGTCTATATTGGCGATTTACATTTTTATAGAACGTGCCATCGTTATCCGTAAGGCTGCACGCGAAGACCGGACGTTTATGGATCGTATCAAAGACTACATTCACGAAGGCGATGTCGATGCCGCGTTAAACCTGTGTAAAAAAACCGATACCCCGTATGCCCGGCTGATCGAAAAAGGTATTACCCGGTTGGGAAGACCGATGAACGATGTCTTGGTAGCCATAGAAAATGTCGGTAATCTCGAAGTCGCAAAATTAGAGAAAGGATTTCCGTGGTTGGCCACTGCTGCGGCGGGAGCTCCTATGATCGGTTTCCTTGGTACGGTAACCGGTATGGTGCGGGCTTTCTATAATATGGCATCGGCAGGTACGAGTGCCGATATATCGACTTTGTCGGGTGGAATTTATGAAGCATTGGTGACTACCGTTGCCGGTTTGATTGTGGGAATCATCGCTTTGTTCGCCTATAATTATCTGGTAGCCCGTGTCGATGGCGTAGTCAATCAACTCGAAGCCAAAACCATGGAATTTATGGACTTGTTGAACGAACCGGCAGACTAACTGGAGGCAAAAATATGGCTCTGAAACGTAGAAATAGAATAGAGGCCTCATTCAGCATGGCTTCGATGACCGACGTGATTTTTCTGTTGTTGATCTTTTTTATGGTGACATCGACTTTTGTATTTCCGAATGCAATAAAAGTTTTGTTGCCCCAAAGCAAAGAACAGACAGCAGCCAAGCCGTTGGCAAGAGTGACGATCGATGCGCAGCTCAATTATTATGTGTCGTTCGGCAATGAAGTGGAACATCCGGTACAATTGGATGAGATCGCTCCTTATCTGCTGAATGCACTGAGCCAAGAACCCGATATGTACGTCGCCCTTTATGCCGATGAGAGCGTCCCTTATAAAGAGGTCGTGAAAATATTGAATATTGCCGGCGAGAATAAACTGAGAATGGTATTGGCTACACGCCCGTTAAGAGAGTAAGCAGAAAATAATAACCTGTGGAAGACAAGAAAAAAAACAAACTGTATGGCATAATGGGGACGGTTTTATTCCATCTCCTTGTGTTTCTTATGCTGTTTTATTATACCTTTCCCCGTCCTGAAATTCCAGATGAGGCAAGCGGCGTCTTAGTGCAGTTGGGGACGATCGATGAGGCTTCCGGAACTTTTCAGCCCGAAATGACAGAAATGAGTATTGCCGGAGCTCCGGAAACCGAAGTCTCGGATAATACGGCCGACGAAATGGTTACCCAAGACATAGAAGAGAGTATCGCTCTCCCCGAAAAAGAAGATTCGAAAAAGCAGACAGAGTCTGTAAAAAAAACGCAGACAAAGCCTACCGTAGATGACCGTATCAAAAACCAAGTTGCCAATGCTTTCAGTAAAGGAAATGTCGGAGCCAGTCGTGGTACTGCGGATAAAGGCATCGGAGCTGAAGGCAGTCCGAACGGTAATAGCACTACCGGAGCAAAACACGGATCGGCCGGTTATGGCGATTATGATTTGGGCGGAAGGGGATTGAGCGGAGAATTACCCCGTCCCCAATACGACTCCAGTAATGATGAAGGGACGATTGTCGTTTCGATCTATGTAAATGCTCAGGGAAGAGTAACCCAAGCTACGGTTACGCCCAGCGGAAGTCGGGGAACAGCCTATTCTAACCGGACATTGCGGGCAAGGGCTGAAGCCGCCGCACGTAAAGCTGTTTTTGAACGGAAACCGGGTGCCGCAACCGAGCGAGGAACGATTACCTACTATTTCAAACAAAACTGATAATAAAAAAACGTCTGTCCGATTGGGCGCGAAGAGAGATACCCTTTATATGTTCAGGGCGAAGATCCCGGCAGATTACTATCAATCCCTGTTTATTAGAAAATGAGCGGTTCGGTTATTTTGCTGATTATAGTACTCTATTTTGCCTTTCTGATGCTTATCTCGCATTTGACGGGGCGTAGAAGTGACAATGAAACATTCTTTTTGGGCGGGAAGCGTTCGCCTTGGTTTCTGGTTGCTTTCGGAATGATCGGTACCTCGATCTCGGGAGTCACGTTCATCTCTGTACCCGGAATGCCCTTAAGTATCGGTATGACCTATATGCAGACCGTTTTAGGATTTACCGTAGGCTATCTGCTCATTGCATGGATATTGCTGCCACTCTATTATAAACTCAATCTGACGTCGATATATACATACCTTGATAAGCGTTTCGGTCCGCGCACCTATAAAATAGGAGCATCCTTCTTTTTGCTTTCCAAAATTATCGGAGCCGCAGCCCGACTCTATATCGTCGTGTTTATCTTACAGCGTTTCGTGTTCGATGCATGGCATATACCCTTCGTCGTTACCACCGTGGTCATTGTCGCCCTTATCTGGCTCTATTCGCACAGAAGCGGAATAAAGACGATCGTGTGGACCGATGCGTTGCAAACCGCTTTTTTATTGGGGGCATTGTTCTTGATTATCTGGCAGTTGATGGATAAAATGCAACTCGGCTTTTATGATGTCGTAGCGACGGTCAAAGACAGCGGAATGGACAGAATATTCGTCTTTGATGATTGGCAGACCAAACAAAACTTCTTCAAACAATTCTTCAGCGGCATATTTATCACCATTGTTATGGTCGGGCTCGATCAGGATATGATGCAAAAGAATCTCTCTATTCGTACCCTGAAAGCCTCTCAGAAAAACATGTATTTTTATGGTATAGCATTCTTGCCCGTAAATCTGCTGTTCCTCGTTTTGGGAATTCTCTTGATTACGTTTGCCGGACAGCACCATATCGATATTCCGGCTTTGGGCGATGAGATGCTTCCGCTTTTTGCCACACAATATTTGGGCTTTCCGGTGTTGCTGTTTTTTTGTATCGGCATTATCGCTGCCGCTTTTTCAAGTGCCGATTCGGCATTGACCGCACTTACGACCTCATTTTGTGTAGATATTCTCGAGGTCGGGAAATATTCGAGTGCGAAAGCCGAATTGTGGCGTAAACGGTCGCACATCTTTATATCGTTGCTTTTTGTACTGATCATCTGCATAATTCGGGCGGTGAACGATCAAAGTATTATCGATGCCATTTATACGATTGCCGGATATACCTACGGACCGTTGCTCGGCTTTTTCTCGTACGGTCTTTTTATGCGGGGAAAGCCCCGGGATCGATGGATTCCGTATATCGCCATATCGTCACCGATTATTTGTTTCGGTATCGATTTCTTGACCAAATACCTTTACGATTACAAAATGGGGTATGAGATGTTGATGATCAACGGCCTGCTGACCTTTGTCGGTCTGTGCATGGCAGCCCTCCGAAGAAAGGACAACGAGCCGCCTCTTCAGATCGTCTCTGAGTCTTAAATTTTCCATTTGTCCTACGGCTATCGGATTAAACCTCCGGCCTGTCGGTATGAGCCGGTTATCTCCGCTGTATCTTCGCCCTTTCTCCCGATTCCACAGAATTTTTATGATCCCGTATGGGCGGGTTTGCAACATTCCCGATATTTGCACAATGAAATATTGTATTTCGATAAGAGAAATATTACCTTTGTAATAAGACCTTCGGGTAAGCGCCGTTTCGAAAGTTCTCGATCGCTTTCGAGGCAATATGATATGGTACAATTTATTCAATAAAATATATAGAAAGTATGGAAAAACGTCTCTCTTTGTCCGGCTTGTGTGCCTGTTTATGCACGCTGTTGTTTCTGTTTTCGTGCAGTAAGAAAACAGAATATTTGCAAACGATTCCATCGGATGCTGCTTTTGTCGTGACATTTGACTTGAAGTCATTATCTCAAAAAGGAAATGTAGCCGATTGGATAAAGGCTCCTCAAAACGCCTCTTTGATGAATGCCCTGAATAGCGGCATGAGTGAAAGTCTGTTGAAGTTGTGGAAAAATATGCTCGAAGATCCGGGAGCCTCGGGATTGTCCTTTACCGATGAATGGGCCTGTTTCGGTATTCTCGAACCAAATCCGATTTTTGGAGTTTTAGCCAAAGTCTCCGATTTCGATAAATGGGAAAACATAATGAATACGTTGGCCGCCGAAGGGTTGGCAACACCGATATCCGAAGAAAGCAATGTCGCAAGTTCGACTATCGGACAGAAAGTAAAATGCCTTTTCGATAAAGACCGTGTGCTGTGGGTATTCGGATCGGCTTCGACAGGAATATTGGAAAATAAAATTGCTCTTGAATGGTTTGCACAAGAAGGAGAAGAGTGCTTGGTATCGAACAAAGAATTTTTGGCTTTCCTGGAAAACCAAAAAGATATTAACTATTGGTATTGCATGAATGCCCTGCCAACGTTTATCCGTTCGGCATATACCTCTTATTTGCCCGATGGCATTTTGTTGGGATCGCTCTATTCGGTTGGTTATTGTGATTTCCAAAAAGGAAAAATCTCGATGACTGCACAATTGTTGTCCGGCGATAAAGATACGATGGATAAGTTGAAAGACGTTTTTAAAATATCGGGAAAACAATCGGGTAAATTTGTCAAACAAATTCCGGCAAAAAGCCTCTATACGGTCGGAATAAATCTGGATGGTGAAAAACTGTACAAATTAATTTCCTCTTTGCCCGGACTCACCCAGACGCAACTCAATATGATTCAGAGTGAAGAGACAAAAAATGTCATTAATTCTATCGATGGAGACTTTCTGCTTTCTATAATCGGTATGTCGGCCAATAGTTCCGTTCCCGATATGGCCCTCTTTGCGCAGGTCGATGACGATTATGTCGTAGAGCTTTTGAAAAACAATTTAGGTATATTCGGAGTAAAAGAGATCGGGAAAAATCGTTATAAATTGAATCTGGAAAACAATTCTATCTATTTCGGGATCGAAAATAAAAAGGATCTGTTTGTGACCAACAGCGAACAAGTATTCCAAAATATCAACGGACGCATGCCCGATTCTATGTCAAAAACTCCTTATGCATCAGTCTTTAACAAATCTCCTTACGGTATTGTGATCAACCTGAAAGAAGG
This sequence comes from uncultured Bacteroidales bacterium, assembly GCA_949297285.1. Taxonomy (GTDB): domain Bacteria; phylum Bacteroidota; class Bacteroidia; order Bacteroidales; family Coprobacteraceae; genus Coprobacter. The sequence continues at coordinate 12,091 of CASFRL010000014.1, read as the reverse complement.
ATTAGATGCTGCTTTTTCTTCGGGTAGGGGAGCTTATTTCTTGAAACAGTATGCATCGGTGTTGGAACAGGTGCCTTTTACCTGTCTGGCTGTTTCAGGAACCGGATTGGAAAGCAATCTCGATATGTACTTCTCTGATGATAAGGTAAATTCCGTTGCTTCTATTCTTGAATGGATAACGGTTTTGGCATCACAAACGATGTAGTTGTTTGGTATGGAAAAAATTGTTCTTAAGCAAGTACTGCCACATGTCTTTGCAGAAAACGGGGATGCCCTTGTTTCAGATGTCTGGAGAAAAGATGTGACTCTGGAAAAGGGGCATACCTGCCTGATCGAAGCGGTATCGGGGACAGGAAAATCCTCTTTTTGCAGTTATTTGTATGGTTACCGTACCGATTATTCGGGACAGATTTATTTCGATGGGGAAGACATCAAGTCGTTGTCCGTAGCTAAATGGATCGACTTGCGTCGTCGGTCGTTGAGCCTTCTTTTTCAGGAATTGCGGCTTTTCCCCGAACTGACCGCTTGGGAAAATGTAATGATCAAGAACAATCTTACCGGCTATAAAAGTATCGAAGAGATCAACCTCCTTTTCGAACAACTCGGGATTGCCGACAAAAAAGAGGCTTTAGTCGGGAAAATGTCTTTCGGACAACAACAACGGGTCGCTTTTATTCGTGCGCTGTGCCAGCCTTTCGACTTTATTCTGTTGGATGAGCCCATCAGCCATTTGGATGATGAGAACAGTCGCATTCTGGCCTCGCTGTTGGTAGAAGAAAGCCATAAACAAGGAGCCGGCATTGTAGTTACATCGATCGGCAAACATTTAGATATGAAATATGATGCAACATTTAAGTTGTAAAACGAGATAATTAAAAAAAAGTTCCTGAATTATGATCTGGCGACTTCTGAGACGACATCTGAGTATTGCGCAACTGGCCGGTTTCTTTTTGGCAAATCTTTTGGGGATGTTTATCGTCCTTTTTAGCATTCAGTTTTATCAAGATGTGAAATCTCTTTTTTCACAAGAAGACGGACTCATGAAAAAAGAGTACATGATTCTTTCCAAGCGAGTCAGTACATTGGGTACGCTTGTCGGAAAGAGTTCGGGTTTCACCGGAGAAGAGATTGACGAAATCAAAAGTCAGCCGTTTGTAAAAAGTCTCGGGGCTTTTACACCCGCACATTTTAATGTCTCTGCCGGCATTTCGATGGCAGGACGCATGGCCATGAGCACCGAGATGTTTTTTGAGTCGGTTCCCGATGCCTATGTCGATGTAAAATCTGCCGATTGGCGTTTCGACGAACGGTCCGACTTTCTCCCGATAATCTTGCCGCGTAATTACCTGAACCTGTACAATTTCGGTTTTGCCCGGTCGCGCAATCTCCCGCAGTTGTCCGAAGGCGTACTGGGGCTGATAAATGTAGATATTCACATCTCCGGGAATGGGAAAAGCAAGACCTTCAAAGGAAACATTGCCGGATTTTCGAACAGACTCAATACGATTTTAGTCCCCGACCGTTTCATGCAATGGGCTAACGAAACGTTCGGAGATAACCGCACCAAAGACCCTTCTCGCTTGATTGTAGAAGTCGGTAATCCATCCGATGAACATATCGTGACCTTCTTGCAGCAAAAAGGCTATGAGACCGAAGGCGGAAATCTGGATGCCGGTAAAGCCACCTATTTCCTTAAAATCGTTACCGGGTTGGTTGTCGGGGTCGGCCTTTTGATCACAGCCTTGTCGTTTTTCATCTTGATGTTGAGCATTTATCTGTTGTTGCAGAAAAATGCACGGAAATTGCAAAATCTTTTATTGATCGGCTATACTCCTGCACAAGTATCCCGTCCGTATAGGATGCTTACGGTGATATTGAATTTTTCGGTATTCATTTTGTCTATATTAGCTGTTTTAGGGGTAAGAAGTTATTACACGTCGTTGCTTTCCCGTATGTGGCCGGGATATGAGTCGGGGCAACTCTTTCCGACAATTCTCACCGGATGTGCACTCATGTTGCTTGTCTCATTTTTCAACAGCATGGCTGTATATCGTAAAGTTAAGGGCTTGTGGCACACAAAATGAAATAACAGCGGATATACGCAAAAACTTATTTTACGGGAGTCAGACCCTTGGAGGCCGCAAAATCGAGCATAAACCGATATGCCGCATCGTGTTCGTTCGCAATAATACCGTCGAGAATAGCCTCTTTAATGGCACTTTTTATTTCTCCTACCTCTCGGCAGGGAGTCAGCCCAAAGATTTCCATGATCTCTTCTCCGCTGATTGGCGGTTGCATATTTCGTATCCGGTCTTTCTCCTCGATCTCTTTCAATTTTTGGCGCACCAATGCAAAATTGGCCAAGAAACGTTTTACCTTTTCTTGGTTCTTTGACGTAATATCGGCTTCGCAGAGAGTCATGAGTTCATCGATATCGTTGCCGGCATCGAACAGCAGGCGGCGGACAGCCGAATCGGTCACCTCTTCCTCGGCCAATACGATAGGCCGCATATGGAGGTCGACCATTTTCTGCACAAACTTCATTTTGTCGTTCAAAGGCAATTTCATCCGTCTGAAGATACCCGGAATCATTTTATACCCGACGAAATTGTGATTGTGGAATGTCCAGCCCGTTTTCTGATCATACCGTTTGGTCACCGGTTTAGCTATATCATGCAATATGGCTGCCCAACGGAGCCATAGATTATCGCTTTTTCCCGCCACATTGTCCAATACCGTCAACGTGTGGTAAAAATTGTCTTTGTGACCCCGTCCCTCTTTGGTCTCTACACCCTTAAGCGCATTTAATTCGGGAAAAATCAACGGCAACAGTTTCGATTTGTCGAGCAATATGAAACCTGTGGACGGGTGAGATGAAGCAACGATCTTGTTCAATTCATCGATAATTCGTTCTTTCGAGATTATCTCTATGCGTTTTCGGTTCCGTTCTATGGCAAGAAAAGTCTTTTCTTCGATAGAAAATTCCAGTTGGGTGGCAAACCGGATAGCCCGCATCATGCGTAAAGGGTCGTCGCTGAATGTAATATCCGGGTCGAGAGGCGTGCGGATGATCTTGTCTTTCAAATCGGTCATCCCGTTGAACGGATCGATCAACTCCCCGAAGTGTTCTTTATTCAAGCAGATCGCCAATGCGTTTATCGTAAAATCCCGTCGGTTTTGGTCATCACAAAGCGTGCCGTCCTCGACGATCGGTTTGCGGGAATTGTGCGTATAAGATTCCCGGCGGGCACCTACAAACTCGACCTCAATATCTTTGTACTTGACTTGTGCCGTCCCGAAATTTTTAAAAACCGACAGCCGTGCCGATTTCCCCAATTTGTCGGCAAACGCCGAAGCCAGTTCAATACCGCTCCCTACCGTAACGATGTCTATGTCTTTCGATTCTCTTCCCAAGAAAATATCGCGGACATATCCGCCGATCACATAGCACGGAAGATTCATCTCGTCGGCAGTTTCTGAAATTTTCGGGAAGATAAAATGACTTAAATGTTTTTGTTGTAGAGTAGCGTCGAGTTGCATTGCTAATTAAAATCTGATTTTCGGCTGCAAAAATAGCGATTTTTATCCATCTATCGAAATGAGATTTGATATAATCGCAAAGCAGATTTAAAGGTCCGATTTCTATAACATCCTGATTCTTCTCATTCGAATGTTTTTTTGAAAACGATAACTCTTTCTGAGATTGGCTTTTGTCAATTAGGTCAAGAATATGTCGATAATAAATTTTCGATAAACTATTGCAGAATAAAAAAAAGTATATATCTTTGCCAACGCAAAAAGAAACAGGAGAGTTTCTTTGTGTAAAAGTGAAATAAAAATGGTGCGGTAGTTCAGCTGGTTAGAATACATGCCTGTCACGCATGGGGTCGCGGGTTCGAGTCCCGTCCGCACCGCTGAGACTCAAGGATAACTGAGAGTCTGAAAGCGACAAAGTCCACAAATCCAATGGTTTGTGGACTTTTTTTTATATTCTGTAAATGTAATCGAAGAACATTAAACAGCTCACTTCGGACAAAGTTTCGTTATCAAATCGTTACAGAACAGCTAATAATCGCTTCCGGATGATGAAGATTTTAGCGGTTGTTTGGGATCTAAACATTTTAATGTTGGCCCGATTCTTTTCGCATTCTGAATTGTATAGGTGTAAATCCGGTTTTTCGGATAAAGAATTTTCCGAAAACCGATTGGTTAGAAAACCCCAGTATATCGGCAATTTCTTTCACGTCGTTGTCGGTGCATTCCAACAGTTTGCGGGCGTCGGCACAAAGCAGTTCCGAAATGTGGAAACAGACCGTATGTCCCGTAATATTTTTCACAATACGGGAGAGATAGGTAGTAGAGATGTTCAATCGGTCAGCATAAAAATGTATCGTGTGGTGTTCGCGGTAGTGGTGCACCAACAGTTTTTTGAAGTTGCGGAATATTTCACTCGATCGTTTTACGCAACCCGATGTGTCCCGATTTTTTTTATGCAGTATGTCGGCCGTTTGCAAGAGAAAGAAACTGCACAAATGGCGGACGATGCCGTCGCGATATAATTGCGTTTTTTCTAATCCGGCAGAGAACAATCTCATGCTTTCCTGTAAATAAGTGGCTTGTTCCCGATCGAGAGGGTAAATGGGCAACCGGTAGTTGCCCGTATATTGCGATACGTGGTTATACACGAGTTGTCCGACGGACAGAGAGTCGAAATAGTCGGGAAACAGATAAAGGCACGAACAGGAAAAGTCCGGGCTTTTATCGGTCAAACAATATCGGATGCTTGGTGTCGATATGAGCAAATATCCCGGGTTGAGGACATAGTGTCGATAGTCATCAACGATCGAGGCCGTTCCGTTTGTGACGAGTAAAAAGAAGAACCCTTTCTCCAGTATGACCGATTTATACTTCGATAAATCTCCTTCTATATATCGGTAATAGTAGCCGATTCTGCTCTGTTCCGATACCTCTGAAATGTTTGCCGATAAAGTATCCATAAATACAGATTTTATTCAACAAAAATAAGTGTTGTTTCGTTTTCGACCAAGATCGGTTCCTCTTTTGTGACTCGAAAACGAAAAAATAGGCAGAACTTTGCCTCGTTTTGATTTAAGGAAGAGATTATGGATAAATATACTTTGAGACGCTATCTGCTGTTTGTCGTTTCTTTATTTGTCAATGCATTCGGCATCGCCTTTATTACCAAGGCGTTGTTAGGAACTTCCCCGATTACGAGCGTAACTTATGTGTTGAGCATGTTCACGCCGTATAGCATGGGTGTATGGACGATATTGATCAATCTGTTGTTTGTTGTTCTTGAGGCGTTTCTCATGACACGTGAAGAGTTGAAAAACGATTTACGAATGTTTTTGCTTCAGATTCCGATCTCGTTTTGTTTCGGTCTGTTTATCGATTTCTCAATGTTCATGCTTTCTTGGCTTCATCCGATGGTGTATGCAGCCCAAGTCATGACGCTCTTATTCGGATGTGTGATATTGGCACTCGGCATTACTTTGGAGGTCAAGGCTAATATTGCCATGATGGCAGGCGAGTATTTGGTCAATGTCATAACCCGGCGCATTCGTGGGAATTTCGGCTTTGTGAAATTGGGCTTAGATATCTCTTTGCTTGTTATTGCCGGGGTTTTGTCGCTTGTTTTCATGTCAGGTTTTTACGGCGTGCGTGAAGGTACAGTCGTAGCCGCTTTGTTGGTAGGGCCTATTGTACATGTGCTCACTCCCTATTATCGCGTTTTTGACCGTTGGATTGTCGATCCCGCATCGCAAAGGGAGATTGCTTTGAGGCATAGTAGAAATATCATTATCACGATTGCCCGCGAATTTGGCAGCGGCGGACATTTGCTGGGCGAAAGACTCTCTAAAGAATTGGGCATAAAACTGTATGATAAAGATTTTATCCATATGGCTGCTCAACGTAGCGGCATGAACGAGCAATATATCATAAAGAACGAACAGTCTATCCCTTCGTTTTGGTTGAAGTGTATCCTTTCTAAAAATAGTGAGTTGCCGTTGGAAAAGAGCCTTTCGGCCGACGATATTTTATTTGTTGCCGAAAGTAAAATCATACAGGAACTTGCCGAAAAAGAGTCTTGTATCATTGTAGGGCGATGTGCCGATTTCGTATTGAAGGATTATCCGAACGTATTAAAAGTATTTTGCTATTCAGATTTGAACAGTGCTGTTGACCGTTGCATCAAAGAATATGGCATATTACGGGAGAATGCCGAATCTGAAATCTCCCGCATAAATCGCAATCGCATTCGACATTATGAATATTATACCGGGTTGAAATGGGGTGAACCGCACCATTACAATTTGATGCTTCATACCGGGAGCATCGGATTGCAAACCTCTTGTCTGCTGGTAAAAGAACTTTATGTGGAGATGCGGAAAAAAATCGACGCATAAAAATCTCATTGAACGCAAATTGCAGTTTTATCCGATAAAAATATCTTGTTAATCTTTTATAATTATCTTTTGTCTTTTCTTGGTTAACAATTCCCTATTAGTTGTTATATTTGTAATACGTGTCAGATATAACATAGGAGGGTATGTGTTATGAAAAAAGTGATGTTTATTTTTTTGTGTGTGAGTATCTTATTCTCAAGTGTAGCTTTTTCTCAGGAAGGGGATATTCGTAAAAATACAAAACCGCGGACATCTTTAGCCGAGGCCACTGAGAATTTACAAAAAGCCATACAGGAAAAAGATAATCCGTTAATGACAAAGTCTCTGCTCGAATACGCATATTATAAATCGCTAATTTCAACAGACAGCCTTCCTCCCGTTATTCTATATACCGATCAGTTGAGGCAATCGACGACCGATTCGTTGCAGCGTGCCATATTCGGTTTCATAGAAGCCCAGATGATTTATGATTATTACGAAGATGAATCGAAAGCATCTACCCAAAATATTCCTACGGACATAACCCCTGATCTTGCAAAAATCGATGAATGGGATAAGACCCTTTTTGTCAAAAAGATATCCGATCTTTTGCAGTCGGTTTTTGCATCGGCCGATACATTGAGCAAAACTCCCGTTTCGGCTTACGCTATTGCCATGTATACCGGAAGAGATACCCCGATATTTCGTCCCACAATGCTCGATCTCTTGGCATACCGTGCAATCGATATGTATGAGAACCTGCTGTTTAGCCCTTCTATTCCGCTTATTCTCGAAGAACCGCCGTTGACCGATTTCATTCAGCCTGCGGCAGATTTTGTAAATCGTACCTATCCTTCGGAAAAATATCAATTGCGTCATCAGATCATGGCCTTATACCAGTTGATAATGCGCTATTCCGCTCCCGGTTCGCCGGCTTATCTGATGGCCGATTTGGATCGATTGATATTTTTGCAAAATAATGTGGCCGGAGTGCATTACCCCCAGCAGTTAATGGCTTTGTTGGATGTCTACAAAGACTCGCCTTATTCGGTTGAGATAGCGATCGATTTGTTACGTTATTACAATAAAATCAGGAATAATCCGACCACTACCAAGGCATATCTCAAGAATGTGGCCGATAAACTGATCGCCCGTTTCCCGGATTATCAGCGATTGAATTGTCTGGAGAAGGAACGGGATTATCTGACGGCATATAATTTCAGCCTGAATATAGATCGGGTTTTATATCCCGGCGAGTCTCATACCCTGTCGTTTGAATACGAAAACATTAAGAAACTTTATTGGGAATTGTACCGGATAGAGAATCAAGACAGCATCTTGCAGTTGACCGATACGTTGCATTTGTGCGATACGTTGAGCCTCGAAAAGCGCACCGGGCAATATCGGTTGCCGGCATTAAGTTGCGGAGAATATGTTTTGAAAGTTTCGCCCGATAAAAAAGATAATATACAGAAAATATCTTTCAATGTTTCCCGCATTTATGCGGCGACATTATCTCCGGCAAAAGAGTCGTTGCTTGTTATATTGACCGATGGCAAGACGGGAAAACCTTTATCCCGTATCCCGGTAAAGTTGTTCCGTTTCGATGCTGACAGCTCGTATGTAAAGACGGTGAAGTCCGATCGCTTGGGCTTACTCCATTTTGATGCAAAAGATACGGTGAGATATTTTAAACCGGAGATGAAAGGCGACAGCTATTATCCGATCCAAAAATTGATATTTTCGTATTCGTGGTATCGGGACCAGGAGGATGACGGACAAGGAGAAATATCTCTTTTTACCGATCGTTCGATATATCGTCCCGGACAGACACTCTATTTTTCGGGAATCAACTATCGGGTAGGTGAAAAAATAAATACGGTGCTTCCCGGCAAAACGTATAAAGTCATCCTTTCCATGCAAGGCAAAGATATTGCCACCCGTACTGTACAAGGCGATTCTTTCGGCTCGTTTCATGGCTCTTTTACCCTCCCTTCCGATCAAATGAATGGATATTGCCAGATTCGGGTAGAAGGCTATAATCATCAGGTGGGTGTGCAAATTTCGGAATATAAAAGACCTACTTTTCATGTCTTGTTCGAACCGGTAAAAGATGCCGTTTCGTTAGGGCAAATAGTTGCGGTCAACGGGAAAGCGGTCAGTTTTTCCGGTGTCCCTATTTCCGATGCCGAAGTCTCTTATTCGATACAGCGTTTCAGAGGTAGCTGGTGGCGCAATTATAATGCCGATCAGACGATAAACGGAGAAACCGTTACCGGAGAAAACGGAGAGTTTGCGATCCGTTTTGTTGCCGAGAAGAGCGATCAGGATGCCTTGAGCACAGGAACTTTTTATCGGTATGAGGTAACCGTGAATGTGACCGCGGTCAATGGTGAGACGCAGTCGCAGGTTTATTGGGTTAACGTCGGCGAAACTCCTTTGTTGGTTCAGTTAGAAGTGCCCCAGATGATCGATAAAGATGAAGAGAATCATATACGATTAGCTGTGACCAATGCAATGGGAGAATCTGTTTCTGCAAAATGCAAATATATCCTCTATTCGTTATATGACGTAGAAAAGCCCGTATCCGGATCTAATATTATCGAAGCCGATTCGTTGAAGATACGTGTGCAGGTTGAGGAAAAAATTTTCCAGTCGGATAATGTTCCCGCTTTCGAAAATTGGAATAAATTGCCTTCGGGCAGATATCGGTTTGTCGTTCAGGTGACCGATCCGAACGGAAATTTGATCATTCGGAATGCCGATTTTGTGCTGTACAGTATGCAGGATAAGAGACCTCCGATAAAAACTTATAGTTGGGCTCCTGAAACCCTTTATCAGGTCGCTGACGGAGAAACGGCCGATATTCTTTATGGAACTTCGATCAAACAAGCCTATGTCTTGTGTAACTTGTATGACGGTGTCCGGTTGATAGAGTCGCGTCGGATAAAAATCTCGGACAAGAACTATAAATACCGTGTCTTGTATAAACCCGAATATGGAGACCGCCTCAAATTATTTGTCACTTTCATAAAAGAGGGGAATTCCCATAGCTCGACCATAGAGATAAATCGGAAAAAACCGGACATGAAGTTGTCGATAACGACATCTTCTTTCAGGGATAAAACGATGCCGGGCAGCTCTGAGTCGTGGAGTTTTACGGTAAAAGATGCTTTGGGAAATCCTGTTTCGGCACGCTTTATGGCCGAGATGTTCGATGCCTCACTGAATGAAATTATTCCTCACGATTGGGCCTTTACCCCTGTATATCGGCCGATAAATTTCGGTTTGTATTTGCAGAGTTTGGTTCCACAGAATTTAGTTATGTCTGAGCGGATCGATACCTATTGTTCGTCACTCTCTTTTGATAGTTTTCTTTATACGGTATCCCGTCGACGAACGATGATATATGGCGCTACGCAAATATATAGCCGTATGGCAAAAAACAGCAACGCTGCTTTGGCCGAAGATATGGCCCTTCAAGAAGAGTCGGGGAGCTCTGCCGATGGAGAACAGTCTCCGGTACAATATCGACAGAATTTTAATGAGACAGCCTTTTTTTATCCCCGGTTGACGACAAACGAGAATGGTGAGGTAGCCATTAAATTTACCGTCCCCGAAAGCAATACCAAATGGCAATTTCAGGCGTTGGCTTATACGAAAGATTTGAAATACGGATCGTATAAAGATGAGATGATTTCTCAGAAGTCGTTGATGGTAGCCCCGAATATACCTCGTTTTGTACGTAAAGGAGATGAGGTTTCGATTACGACATTGATACAAAATATATCGACTCGTTTGATGGACGGCGACTTTTCATTTGAGTTGTTCGACCCATATACCGACAAGACATTGTTGCAAAAGAAACAGGAATTTATTCTTGAGTCGGGAAAATCGAAATCGGAGAATGTCTCCTTTGTCGTTCCCGAAGAGTGGGATGTCTTGGGCATTCGGGTCAACGCCGCAACTTCCAAATTCAGTGACGGAGAACAGCACATCATTCCGGTATTGCCTTCTCGGACATTGGTGACCGAGTCCGAACCGTTTGTCTTGAAAGGCGGAAAAGAGACCGAGACTGTGCAAATGAGCGGTATGTCGAGAAAAACAGCGGATAATTATCGTATGGTGTTGGAATATACGGCAAATCCGCTTTGGTATGTCGTGCAAGCCCTTCCGTCGATAGATGAAATTTCAGGGACGAACGTCGTTACCATTGCGGCATCGCTGTACGGAAATACGGTTGCTTCGGTTTTGGCACGTCGAAATCCCGATATTGTATCGGCCTTGCAGACTTGGAAGATAAAAAACGAGACGGGCTCTGTAACGGTTTCGCCTTTGGAAAAGAATGAAGACTTGAAGTCGGTGCTGATATCGGAGACCCCTTGGGCTTTAGATGCGCAAAATGAGACGGAACGGATACGGTCGCTCAGCAACTTGTTAGATGTTTCACGGACCGAGCAGTTGCAAAATGACGCATTGGAACTGTTGGGCGATTTGCAGAAACCGGATGGTGGATGGAGTTGGATGAAACAAATGCCCACCAGTTTCCCGATGACGATCAATACAATGGAAGTATTGTCACGCTTGTCACGATTAGGAGGGGTGCAATATGGCGAATCTGCCCGATATATGCAAATGAGGGCAATCAACTATTTAGACAGTTGCATTGTTTTAGATCGAGAATTGCGGGAAAAAGGAAAGAGTGGTTTGGTATCATCCTATAATCGATTGCTTTATATATATGTCCGGAGCAGTTATCGGGATATCCCGTTGGCAAAAGCTTTGGATGCCCATAAAGAGATTGTCGGGTATGTCAAGAGTGATTGGTCATCCCTTTCCTTATACGGGAAAGCCATTGCGGCTGTGGCGTTATACCGTTATGGATTTGCCGATGAAGCCAAGGAAATATTAGAATCTTTACGGGAATATTCGACAACTACAAAAGAAATGGGAATGTTCTGGCAAAATAACAGATCAGAATATGCTTATCGCAATAGTGCGATACAAGTGCATACAGCGATTATGCAGGCCTTTGCCGAGATCGATCCGGAATCGAAATCGGAACTGAATGAGATGAAACGATGGTTGATCATGCAAAAACAGACTCAAAACTGGGGCTCCGTGCCATCGACGGTAGATGCGATCGATGCAATTCTAAATACTGGAGATTATATGTTGTCATCATCGAAAAATCCCGTAAAAATTACTTGGGGAAAAACCGTTTTGAAGCCAGAGGTTACAGATGGTTTTACCGGGTATGAACGATATGTCCGTCAAGGTGACGAGATTACTCCGGAACTGGCGACTGTCAAAATCTCTGCCGATCAGGAGCAGCCTTCGTGGGGGGCACTGTTCCGTCAATATTTTGCCGATTTTGTAGAAGTAAAGCAGAAAGCCGTTGAAGGACTTTCTATCGATAAACAATTTTTTGTAGAACAGATTTCGGGGAAAGAAAAAGTATATGAACCTTTGAATAAAGTAACGTTGAAAAGCGGTGATAAGGTCAATATCCGGTTGACAATAAGAACCGATCGCGATCTGTCGTTTGTCCATGTAAAAGACCAGCGCCCGGCCTGTTTCGAGCCGATAGACCGTTTGTCATATTATGAATGCAACAGCGGGGCTTGTTATTACCAGGAGACCAAAGATGCCGTGACAAATCTTTATTTCGACTTTTTGCCGAA
>CASFRL010000013.1 GCA_949297285.1 uncultured Bacteroidales bacterium | reverse complement strand
ACCTCATGTTTTCACAACGGAATACTCCTTATTGTGATTTGCTTCATTTCTCCGCAAATATATAAATTTTTTATAGATTCTCAATGGAAAAGCGGCGGGAATAAAAATATTTTTATATATTTGACTTTTAAAAATATTATATATCATGAAAACGATATTAGGCTTAGATTTAGGAACAAATAGCGTAGGATGGGCTATCGTTAATCAAGATGAAAATGGAAATTTAGTAGGTATCCACCAAATAGGTAGTCGTATCATTCCTATGGATGCGGCGGTTTTAGGTGATTTTGATAAAGGCAATTCGATATCGCAAACCGCTAACCGGACAAAAAGCCGTAGCGTCCGTCGGTTGTACGAACGGGGTAAACTGCGTCGTGAGAGACTGCATCGGGTATTGGCTTTGTTAAACTTTTTGCCGTTACATTATTCCAGACAATTAGACCGTTACGGTAAATTCATTGCCGAGACTGAGCCTAAATTACCTTGGCGTAAAGATGAGCAAGGAGATTGGACATTCATCTTTCATGAATCGTTTGATGAAATGTTAGCCGATTTTTATCAAAATCAGCCAGCTATGGTATCCAAGAGCCAAAAGGTCCCGTATGATTGGACGATTTATTATCTACGTAAAAAAGCTTTAACACAGAAGATTACCAAAGAAGAGTTAGCTTGGATATTGCTTAATTTCAATCAGAAACGTGGATATTATCAGCTGAGGGAAGAAGAACAGCAAGAACGTCCTTCCAAGACTCGCCAATATTTCGACAGCCAGGTTGTTGTTGATATTATAGATACCGGTCAAGTTTATAAGGGTCTGAAAGTGCTTTCCATTATATTGGAAAATGGAACGAAAGGTAAGATTTTCAAGAAAGAGATTCCCGATTGGATTGGCCAGAGAAAAGACATTATCGCAACTGTGGACCTGGATAAAGAAGGAAACGACAAATATGATGAGGCAGGCGAGTTGAGCTGTCGTTTTAAGATTCCTTCCGATCAAGAATGGGAAGAACAATGGGAACTGATAAAAGCAAAGACGCAAAATGATTTGGACGCTTCGGGGAAGACTGTTGGTGCTTACATTTATGATACCTTGCTGCGGATGCCCAAACAGAAGATTCGCGGGAAACTGGTACGCACGATTGAACGCAAATATTATAAGGACGAATTACGCCGGATTTTAGAGAAACAGAGAGAGTTTCATCCCGAATTTCAAGACCGGGCTTTATACGAGGCTTGTTTGGAAGAATTATATCCGCAAAATGACGCACACCGTAATTTGATAAGTACCCGCGATTTGGTGTATCTCTTTATTGACGATATTCTGTTTTATCAACGTCCGTTGAAGAGCAAAAAGTCTTTAATCTCCGATTGTCCCTACGAGGAATATACTCACATCGATAAGGATACGGGTGAAGTCCGGCATTTCGGAATTAAGTGTATCGCCAAGTCCCATCCTTTGTTCCAGGAATTCCGCCTGTGGCAATTCCTTTCCAATCTGAGGATTTACCAAAGAGAGAAAATCGTAAATGGGAAATTGTGCCTCGATGTGGATGTTACTTCCGAGTTCTTGAAAAGCGAAGATGATTATACCAATTTGTTCGATTGGCTTAACTTACAGAAAAGCGTTAAGCAAGATTCTTTCCTGAAATGCCCCTTGTTCGGACTGAAAAAGAACGACGTCGCGAACTATCGGTGGAATTATGTAGAAGACAAACTTTACCCGGGCAGTGAAACCCGTGCGGTCATCCTTGGACGTTTGGAGAAAGCTGGGATACTTTCCGACTTTCTGATAAGGGAAAAGGAGGAAGCTTTATGGCACATATTGTATTCTATTTCCGACAAAGAAGAACTGGAGAAAGCGTTAAGGTCGTTTGCTCAAAAACAAGGATTGGGTGAAAATTTTGTAGAAGTCTTCTTGCAAACTCCTCCTTTTAAAAAAGATTACGGATCTTATTCGGCTAAAGCCATTAAGAAACTGTTGCCCTTGATGCGAATGGGAAAATATTGGAATGAAAATGAGATAGACGCACAGACCCGCAACCGGATTAACAAGATCATTTCGGGAGAATATGACGAAAATATCCGAATGCGAGTACGAGAGAAAGCTATTCATTTAAATGACATTTCTTCGTTCAAAGGTCTCCCGCTTTGGCTGGCCTGCTATGTGGTTTACGACCGTCATTCCGAAGCAAAGGATGTCCGGAAATGGGAAAGGCCTTCTGATATAGACGATTATCTGAAGTCGTTTAAGCAACATTCGTTGCGCAATCCGATTGTCGAGCAAATTATATTGGAGACATTGCGCACGGTCCGTGATATATGGAAACAGGTGGGGCACATCGATGAAATCCATGTGGAATTGGGGCGTGAGATGAAGAATCCCAGCGAGAAACGGAAGAAAATGACGCAACAAATACAAGTGAATGAAAATACAAATCTCCGTATTAAGGCTTTGCTTACCGAATTTATGAATCCTGAATTTGGGATAGAAAACGTGCGTCCTTATTCACCCAGTCAACAGGATTTGTTGCGGATATACGAAGAAGGGGTATGGAACAGTGTGGACGAAGTGCCCGACGAAATAGCTACAATCATCAAGAAATTTAATGAAAGCGACGTAAAGAAACGTCCTACCACCTCCGAGGTGTTGCGCTATAAACTTTGGCTGGAGCAGAAATACCGTTCGCCGTATACAGGGGAAATGATACCTTTGGGCAAACTGTTTACGCCTGCTTACGAAATCGAGCATATCATCCCACAGGCACGTTATTTTGACGACTCATTCAGCAACAAAGTTATTTGTGAAGCGGAAGTCAATAAATTGAAGAGCAATATGCTGGGATATGAGTTTGTCAACAAGCATCATGGCGAGAAAGTGCAATTGATGGGAGGCAAATGTGTGGAAATCTTCTCCATAGCATCCTACGAGCAATTTGTAAAAGACAACTACTCTCGCAATCCGGCCAAAATGAGAAAGTTGCTTATGGAGGACATTCCCGAACAATTTATCGCCCGACAGCTGAACGATAGCCGTTATATCAGCAAGCTGGTCAAATCCTTATTGTCCAATATCGTCCGCGAAGAAGGCGAACAGGAAGAAGTGTCGAAAAACGTGATTGTCTGCACAGGCGATGTCACCGACCGCCTGAAAAAAGATTGGGGTATCAACGATGTATGGAACAAAATCATACTTCCACGTTTCTTGCGCTTGAATGAACTGACAGGTAGCGATCGCTATACTTCGGTGAATACAAGTGGAAATGTTATTCCCGCAATGCCTTTGGAATTGCAAAAAGGATTCAATAAAAAGCGTATCGACCATCGACATCACGCGATGGATGCCATTGTCATAGCTTGCGCTAACCGTAATATTGTGAATTACCTTAATAACGAATCAGCGAGCAAGAATGCCAAGATTTCTCGTTATGATTTGCAACGCTTGTTATGCGATAAACAGAAAACAGACGACAAAGGGAATTACCGCTGGTTCATTAAAAAGCCGTGGGATACTTTTACCCAAGATGTTTACAGGGCACTGCAAGATATTATTATCAGCTTCAAGCAAAACCTGCGTGTTATCAATAAAACAACCAATCGTTATCAGCATTATGAAAACGGAAAGAAAACAATGGTTCCCCAAAAGAAAGGGGATAGCTGGGCCATCCGTAAACCGATGCATAAAGAAACCGTGTTTGGAGAAGTGAACCTCCGAAGCATAAAGACCGTAACGCTAAAAGAAGCTTTGAGGAATCCGAAAGCGGTCGTGGAGAAAGACTTAAAGAAGATACTGAGAGAGTTGCTGGCACAAGGCCTGACTGAACGGCAGATAAAAAAGTATTTTGAAGATAATAAAGATGTTTGGCCGGATGTCGATTTGAAGAAAATCAAGGTTTATTACTTCTCTAAAGAGACGAAAGACCGTTTCTTTGCCGTGCGTAAACCGTTAGACTCAAGTTTCGACAGGAAAAAAATAACGGGAAGCGTAACCGATACAGGTATTCAAAAAATTCTGCTTCGCCATTTAGAAGCGAATGAGGATAATGCGGAATTGGCATTCTCGCCCGATGGTATTGAAGCGATGAATAATAATATTGTTGAATTGAATGATGGAAAATGGCATCAACCTATTTATAAGGTTCGTGTGTATGAGAAAGCCGACAAATTTGCTGTGGGGCAAACCGGTAATAAATCCGCTAAATATGTAGAGGCGGCGAAAGGAACTAATCTGTTCTTCGCGATTTATGAAACGGAGCAGGAAGATAAAAACACAGGCGAAATAATCAAGAAGCGTAGTTATGCCACG
>CASFRL010000012.1 GCA_949297285.1 uncultured Bacteroidales bacterium | reverse complement strand
CGAAAATTTTTACAAAAAAATGCTTACTTCGGCTATGGCTTATTATCCTTTGGGGTTGAACTGCTATCCGGGGGTGCACTCGATCGAACATCGCGTTCTATATACTGAATTTGTAGAAGATTATTTGCGCTATTATAAAAGCCTGTCAGAGCATCAACGTCAGACGGTAGAGGCCTTATTCATGTTGGGTGGATATGTCAATATGCTTGAGGCAATGAATTCGATACGTCATTCTTTGGCCGGTACGGCGAATATGGCGGCCGATGGTTGGTGTGTGTCGCTTCAAGCTTCGTTCCTTTTCCCGGAACATCCTATGGCTAAGGAATGGGCCGATTTCTATGAAAAAGAACTCGAATTGAATGGCTTGTTCTATACTCGGCCGGATGTCTCGAAATATGGAAGTCTTGGCGGTCGTTGGGTAGAGAGTCTGGGAATATATAATTGGGCTTTTTTGCGCCCGACCTCCCATTCCAATATTGCCGGAGAATTGTATGACGGGAAAAACCGTTTCCCGACACCCTATATGGCTGCCCGCGGTCGCTGGATGGCCGATATGCTGACCGCTCCGGTTTATACACATTGGAACAAGAAAACTACTCCCGATTTTTATCCGAAAGGATGGACGCCCGGTGATAGTCTGACCCGATCTGACTTTGCCCGTTGTTATCCTCCTCACGGAGCTCATGGTAAAGGTTTTCTCGTGCCTACGTATATGCCATATTTCCAATTGGCAGAATGGATGCAAAATTATGATCCGCTGCTATCGGAGCATCTTTTATGGTTGTCGTCAAAGGGAGAAGAGGTAGAGAAGAAGAAAACCGATACAGATTGGCATGCTCCTTATGCCAGTATGCATCCGGAAAAGAGAACTGGAACCAATCCGCATCTGAAGAGTGTAAAATACACCGGACATGGAATCGTATTGCGGGCAGGAGTGGATACTCCAGAAGAACTCTCTATCCATTTGAACCAAGTGGATAAAGGCCCGAATTACCGTTGGGGTAACCAAGGGGAGGGAAATACCGGCGGACTTTATTTCTATGCACAGGGTCAAGTATTTACCGGACATGAGAATGAAATTGTTGGAGATCATGTCGTAAATAATCTGGACGGGGTCACAAATTTCGGCGTTATGAAAGATGGCGATTTCAGAACTGTCGGTATGAATGAGTTGAAAGCTCCGCTGTATGATTTTGAAGTAGCTCAGTTTGCCGAATTACTGTCTGATGAAAAAGACGATTATGTATGGCCTGAATACATTTCCCGAAGTGTCATGTTGGTAGGGACCGACTATTTTATCCTTTTCGACGAAACCGGGACCAATTGGAGGGCTTCGACCCGTTTTTCATGGTTCAATGTTAATGGAAAAGATTTTCCGAAGATTGTCTTCTTGTCTTCTTATGGACGCAAAGGAGGTTGGATGACTGCATCGACCGAAAATTCACGAGGGTTTTATCGAGATTCGTTCGAATCGTTGGTGACTTTGGTTACCCATAAGAAAGAAACAGTTAATGTAGAAGGCGGAAAATATACGGCAGCTCCTATTTTGAACGATCCGAATATCGTAGAATTTACACCTGATAAGAATTCACCTCTTCCTCATGGAGTCTTTAATATATCGACCGGAAAGAGTTCGGATATGGTATTTAGAGGTAGAGACGAGATCAATTACGCAGCCGAGAAAACCCTGTTTAAAGGTAAAGCTGGAGTAATACGGCGTTTCGATTCAGATAGTCTCGTGGTGGCGATGTTTAAAGGTTCGCATATCGCAGCCGACGGATTGGATATACAATTGGTTTCAGACACGAATGCCGCAATCGCTTTGAGCCGGAATTCGAAAGGTTTCTTGTTCGGATATGTTAGTACCGAGAGCAATGCCGAATTAAAATTGTCGGGACTTTTTCCGGGAGGTAGGCTATATATCGATGGGGTCCTGTGCAAAAACGCAGTTGTGGGCAATGAAGCAAAAATTGAGATTCCGAAAGGAAAACATGTCGTAGAGTATGTAAAGGGTGATGCCACTCCGATGCCGAGTCGGATTATCCGTTCTGAATATGAAAAGAATCGGGTGAAATTGTTTGTTGAATCTCCCGTTTGCCAAACCGTGCGTATCGAAGTTTCGTACGATGGAGGACAAACCTGGGAAATAAAAGGAAAAGCTTCGAAAGGAATTTATTATTTACCGAACCAAAAGACCGAAAAAGTACATGTACGGGCAGTCTCCTGCAATGGAGATAAACGTGCTCGTCAGGCCGAAGAATATCCGGTATATTTCACGACCGAAGCCCCACACTATCCAGAAGGCTTATGGTTGAAAATAGATGAGGGCCGTGTTGATTTGAGTTGGGGAAAAATATTGGGTGCACAAGAATATCGCCTTTATCGCAGAAAACAAGGGGATAAAGATTTTGAAATGGTGTATCGAGGAAAAGAAAATGTATTTGCCGACGCAAATGTCCCGGGGGTACAGAAAGCCTATATGTTACCGGGCAGTCTCGATAACAGAGAGCAAGATCGTACCGGACTGATTGTTTATGAATATGCTGTAACAGCGGTTACCGGATATGGCGAAAGCCAAATGAGTCCGGTAGAAAACACAGATCCTGCTTCTTGGAGAAATTGGTACCCCGATACTGAATTGCGATTTAATCGACAATCGGCATTTTGGATGCCACCATACACCCCGGCTGAAAAATCTCCCGAGAAATATTATCCGGACTGAGATGAAACAAAAAACGTAGAATGAAATAATAAGTTTGAGATTATGAAAAGAAGAAATCAGAAATGGATGAAGTGGCCTTTAGGAATAATGGCGTTTATATTTGCTTTCTCTTCCTGTACCGAGAGTAAATATGACTTGAAGAATTTTCCGAAAGAGGCCGATCCGGTAATTGTCGGTACGCGTTTGGTAAATCGCTTTTTGGAACAGCCGCACTCTCAG
>CASFRL010000011.1 GCA_949297285.1 uncultured Bacteroidales bacterium | reverse complement strand
CTACCCGTGGCACAATAATTTCGGACCGTACGTTCCGGAATACCATATTTTGCAGCGAACTCGCTGACAGAGATATAATCCATAGCTATCGGCAACTTTATAATAAATCAGCTATAAATATACTTATTTTTTGCCGATATCGGCAAAAAATGTGATAATTTAATAAACTATCAGAGTTTGAGGATAAGGTAAAGCTACAATTAATAAGGTAATGAGATAAAAGCATACAGGAAAATATCTTACTGGCTATGTGAATGATGCATTTTGTATAACATCAGGTTTCGAACTGAAATCCTTACAATAAATTACTTATTTTTGTATTGGTCTTGTTTGCATTATTCACTACTATGTTGTATTCCTGTAACAATATGCACCCTATAAATACATATGCGCCATTAAAAATATTAAATATTCTGGCCAATATATTCGAAATCTCAAGAGAAGAAAAAAATTTATCTAAACTCGAAGAAGGTTTGAAATTATCGGAGGTAGTTGATACGAACCGTTTTAATAAAAGTGAACTATGCAGGTTTCATTATTTTGTTGCAAACGGATGGAGTTATGTGTTGTTATTGAAGTATGATTCTCCGGAAAAAGTGGGACTTTCTTCTATGGAGTATGAGAAAGAGATTTATCATTTGAGAGTCGCTTTGAATTTCATAGATGACACAGACGAAATAAATGCATGTCAGATATTGACTAATCTTGGATGTGCTTTTAATCATATTGGACGATATGTTGAAGCTCAATATTATTTTAATTGGGCTTTAAGGATCAATCCTGATTTCGGCATGGCATTGGGAAATAAAGGATACGGCCTATATCGTTATGCAAGAGAGATATTCGATGCAGGTCATCAGTTCATCTTTTTACAATACGCCCGTAAGTATTTATTGGAGGCTTTAGGGAAAAAGGATGTATATCCCGACGTCGAAAATGGTTTTCGTGAGTTGGCGAATTATATAGCCAATAGCTGTCCATCAGCATCATGGGATGACTATAAGGTGTATCCGGATATTTTAAAAGATTGCTCTGATGAAGATATGGATTACCGCTTGTGGTGCATCGACAATGTTCTATTCTTGAATCCTCTAAATGATGTTATTCAACAAAACATTGTGGCTCGCGATATTTTACACACGCCGACAATGACTCTCAAAAGTGGGGATAAACCGATATATCAATCCATATTCAATCAGATTAAGCAGGAATTTGTCTCTGCGCGGTTCTTTTTCTATGATGGAGCCTATCATGACGGAGCTCATTTCTCGGATCGAGAGGTTACGCTGTACAGAGTTTTCGATCAACCATTATATTCAATAAATATTGAGAAAATAAAGATTGCATTCCGTCTATGTTATTCGATCTTTGATAAAATAGCCTATCTACTCAATATTTATTTAAATTTGGGTATTGATAAGAACAGGGTTAACTTTCGAAACATTTGGCATGAAAGCGGAGATGGTAAAAAACCAATAAGAACAGATATTTTTAATACACACAAATTAGCCTTACAGGGACTTTTTTGGTTAAGCAAGGATTTGTATGAAAAAACCAGTTCTCCCATTGAACCGGAAGCAAAAGAAATTGCAACCATTCGAAATTACATCGAACATAAATCTTTTAAGGTTGTAGAAGCGAAAAATCCGTGTTGGGACGAGGCACCGGAAACTTATGAAATAGAACAAGATGCTTTCTATGATAAAGCGATGCGATTGTTAAGATTGACGCGTTCTGCTTTAATATATCTATCATCTGCCATCTATGAAGAAGAACGTTATAAAACACCTTTAAATGGTGGTATAAATACAATAGAAATGGAATTATTGTAGTATTCATCGTGTTTTGATTTTCAGGTTTTCTTTGATTTCCTCAGTGTATTCAGATGACGTGGCAAGTTGAACCAAATGACAAGAAATTCAAATAAATATTTCAAATAAAGTCTAACAACGAAAAATATCCGTTCATAAATAACTTTAAACAGTATTTTTTCTCCGTTTATTACAGATTGCAACTCTTCCCTGTTATTTTCAAAATAAAATATTAAGTTCCGGCCATAGACGGCCAGCTTCGGCCGTGGTGTACCAAATTCCCCGAAAGGTTGTTTCTTTGTCATCGGAGTCGGTGATTCGTCTATCCGAACGAACGGACAGAACGGATTTTACCATCCGATACGAACCATGAAAGCCATGCTGATCCTGTTTTTCGGTTATCTGTTTCTGGAACGCTTTCTGTTTCGGGGCAGTCTCGGACAGCTGTTCGTTCAGGGGTGGCGGCATTTGTTTCGTGACGGATGGAATGCTTTGAGTAGCGTGCTCCGACTTCCTGCCGGAAAAAGGGAGAAGCAGACAGTGTTAACGTGCCGAGATTGCCCCGAGCTTTTCCCCGATTCCGGCTTGCTGGTTCCGCATATTAGCTATGCGATCGAGACCGAGTCACCGTACCATGAGTGTACGGAGTGGAAGATGCCGCCCAAACAGCATCTTCGTAAGGAACGTCCTGAAGGTACGGAAGAGATGATCATCGGTACATTCGATCCGGAAACGGACGAAGAGATCGAACGACAGAGAATCTCGCTGGCAGGATCACAAGCTATAAAGGAAGAGGTGTCCCGGACGTTGGATGCCCTGTTGTTCGAACAGGAGTTTATGCCCGAACCGCCCGATACGGCCCCGTTTCTGTGAACGATCAGAAAAGATGTAAAGTATATCTTAATATTTATTGTTTTTCTCTTTCTCATCTTCTACGGAGAATCCTTACCACCACTTTCTGCATCCCTAGTATTTTATCCGACCAATAATATTTTTTTCTCTCTTACTTTTCTCATTTTCCTTGTCTAATTACAGCAATCTGATCCGTCCGGTCTTAGGTATGAGGACGGTATGTCAAACGTCAAATTTTTTTTGCTCTATGCAAAAACACCCTATTTTCAAGCGATTTGTTTCACTGTGTCTTTTCGTATCGTATACCAGTCTGTGTTTGGCTCAAGGTAACGGTACTTCAGGTATTACGCAGGCAACCTCGATGGTATCGTCGTATTTCGA
>CASFRL010000010.1 GCA_949297285.1 uncultured Bacteroidales bacterium | reverse complement strand
TTAAAAATCGATTGTTTTTTATTAATAATCGGAAAATATCTGAATAAATAAAAATATAAAAAATTTTTGCTATCTTTGAAATTAAGAATAAGTATGTAAATTAATTAAGAGTATGTCATTTGGTAGAGCAGTCCTTTCTATTGTTTTCCCACCGCTTGCTGTATATGACAAGGGTTGTGGATCTATTTTTATTATATTTATCCTTACGTTGATGGGATGGATTCCGGGAATAATAGGGGCATTGATTATTTTAAATAAGTCAGAAGATTAGTATTTTAAGTATTTTTGTTTGACAAGATTGTTGCTTGTTCTTGCATTTGTATGTAGTGAAGGCTTTGTTGATGCGGTTCATAGTTTGGTCGGGTAGGAGGTTGGGGAAATTTTTGAATATAGCTTGATTTATCTGTTTCTTGAGAAATGTTTCAATAAAGAAATAACCCGGTAACGTCATAAGTTACCGGGTTATTTCTTTATTGATTTGTTTTTTACTTTTCGAGTGTAATGATCTCTTTTCTTTGAGCATTACAAAGAGCTACATATTTTTTCCCGTCTTTATCCGATAATATTTTGAATGATTTTACGGCTTCTAAGGTTTTAAGAAATATCGCTTCCAAGTTTCCCGGGCATGCCATACGGGTGGTTGCGATCTGTCCTAAAGAAATAAAATATTTATCGGAATTGTCCGTCGTTATTTGTCCGTTCATGCGATTACAACCTGTATCTCCAGAAATTCTAAGATTTTCTGTGTCAAATGATATCGACGGTTTTTGATTTTCAATAAGTTTTCTCCCGTTTATCCGAACAACACTCCATGTCCCTTCAAGTTTCGAGAGTGGTTGTTTTTCCAATAGTATCAACTCTTTTTTATCGGCATTGTACAATCTGAGGTTATTTTCTGAATCGATTTTAAAAGATACCGATTTATTTAGCGCATCCATGATTAAACGTTCTGAGTCGTTGTTCATGCAAGCCTTCATTGTGCTGATTACTTTATCCAGTTTGAAAGAGCCATCGTTCGAAACGGCCAATTCCCCGTTGATGACGTTACATCCGTTGTTCCCATGCATTCTTTTTTCTGTAAGATCAAAAGAGAGAAATGCCGGTTCTTCACTGACAATTTTTTCTCCTTCTACTGAAACAATATTCCAATTACCGGGTAGAAGTTCGGTAGAGGTCGTATAATTTTGTACTGATTTCGCTTCTTTTTTCGAACCGCAGGAAATCATTCCGCAAAGTGCAACAACCGTTGTTGCATACATCCATTTTTTCATTTCTTGTTAAGTTTTATGTTTTTAAAAAACTGCCAGACATTGAGTCTAATTCTCCTTGCAAGCAATTATGGTTCGCAAAGATAGGAAAATCTTTCAAAGGTTTGTTATGGGAAGGGCTAAAAGTCTATTGAGAAGGTATCTGCATCTTGTAATACCGGGAATTTTTGCCTGATCGATATTAAGTTCTTTGCAGATAAGATTATCGTCTGGTTTGTTTCTGTTTCTTCGCAGGCAGATAGAAGAATTTCCCCTTTCGGATCTATGACGGCAGAATGCCCCGAATAATGTATCCCTTCCAAATCTTTTCCAATACGATTTACTCCGCAGATGTATGCCTGATTTTCTATTGCCCGTGCTCGTAATAATATATCCCATACCGAAATACGGGATTGTGGCCAACAAGCAGGTATAATTAATAGATCGTATCGTGCATTGTCGTTGCGTAACCATACAGGAAAACGCAGATCGTAGCATATTGATAAACCGATATTCCAACCTTTATAAGAGACAACTGTTCGTTGTTTGCCCGGAGTAAAGTGCTCATTTTCCCTTTCCATACGGAATAGGTGTCTCTTGTCATAAAATATAATATTTTGATCGGGTGTAACGAAAAATCCTCGGTTATAATATTTTTGATTTTGTGAGCAGATAAAACTGCCTGCTATGGCAAATTGGTATGTCGCAGCCCATTGCTTTAGTCTCGAAACCGTTTCGCCATCTTCTGTATCGGCAAGATGGTGGCAATTCATCGAAAATCCGGTAGTGAACATCTCAGGAAGAATGACAAGATCGGTTTTCTCTTTCAGCATTTCGAGATTTTTTTCTTGTTTGCATAAATTTGCGAGGCGATTTTCCCAAATAATATCTGTTTGTATCGGTGTTATACGGAGATCGTTCATTATATTCGAACTTTATGAAAGAAATATTTAGTAGGATATCATTATTCAATCGCAAACAAGTCGGGATATTTAGCGTGATAATTTTTGTAGAATTGCTTGATCTCGATTAGTTCTTTTTCGAAATCACCGGTCGGAATAAACGTTTTTTTCAACCCGATAGATTTTTCTTTATAATCGATATATGCCAAAACGATAGGAACTTTTGCTTTTAAAGCGATAAAATAAAATCCTTTTTTCCAGTCCGGATTTCTTTTTCGTGTAGCTTCAGGGGTAATCGCAATGCTGAAATAAGTATGTTTGTCAAACTCTTCAACGATTTGATCGATCAGATCGGTATGTTTACTACGGTCTACGGGAATTCCCCCCATAGACCGTAGTATTAAGTTCAACGGAAAGAAAAACCAGTCTTTCTTTATTAAAAATCCGGCATGTCTCCCGATAGAAAGATACGCTAATTTCCCAAGAAAAAAATCTGCATTACTGGTATGCGGCGCTACACAAATTACACATTTAGGATAATCGGGGACTGAAACTTCGACCTTCCATCCCAATAGATGTAGAAGAAATCGGCATATCTTTTTTTTCATAATTATTTGTTCAATTCTCCTATCTCTTTTAATATTTCTCCGATCTTGTCATCGAAAGATTTTATCAGACTTTTGTAATATTTCTTCACCAGTTTCGGATTATCTTTTCCGTCAGGAGTATTTACGCGACGTAAAAAATCATCTTGGAAACTGATAATTTTTGATAACAATTCGTCTATTTTAGAAGAACTATTGTTGTCTGTTATATATAACTTATTGAACAAGCATTCTGCTATAAGTTCATTAGAAATGTAATTGATTTCTTTCTTTAAATTTCTTTTATTAGCCATAGTTTTTTATTTTAGCGAGTTATTACGACAAATATAAAGCATTTTTTATAAGGTTGTGTAAAAATAAAAAACTTATTTCGTTTAAAGAGATATTTATTGTACATTTGCGCTTTGTTTTTACACATTAAACGTGTTGAATTTGATTAATATGGAAAAGAACCCCCTAAACCTGGACTATCTTTTTGAAGTAAGTTGGGAAGTTTGCAATTTGGTGGGTGGTATTTATACAGTGCTTTCTACTAAAGCAAAGACTTTACAACAGATTAATAAAGATAGAAATATATTTATCGGTCCTGATTTATGGAAAGAAAAAGAATCTCCATATTTTACTGAAGTTCCGTCTCTTTTCAAGGATTGGAAAAAGATTGCAGCTGAGGCTGGGCTAAAGGTCAGGACCGGACGTTGGAACATTCCCGGTAAGCCCATTGTTATTCTTGTCGATTATAATGATATGTATGCTTGTCGGAATGAATTGTTTGCCAACATGTGGGATTGGTACGGTGTAGATTCATTGCCTGCCTATGGCGATTATGACGAGTCTTGTATCTTTGCATACACTTCGGCGCTTGTGATAGAAAATTTCTATAATTATATACAAGGAGAGAAACTTAATGTCGTGGCTCATTTTGATGAATGGACTACGGGAATGGGATTGCTTTATATAAAGCACAAATTGCCGGCTGTTGCTACCGTATTCACGACACATGCGACCTCGATAGGACGTTCTATTGCCGGAAACAATAAACCGCTTTACGACTATTTTGCAGGTTACAATGGCGATCAGATGGCTGTAGAATTGAATATGGTATCGAAACATTCATTGGAAAAAAGAGCCGCACATCAGGCACATTGTTTCACAACAGTAAGCGATATAACGGCACGAGAATGCACTCAGTTGCTCGAACGTTGCCCGGATATTGTGACTCCTAATGGATTTGAAGAAAATTTTGTGCCTAAAAAAACGGCATATCAAGAAAAACGACTTACGGCCCGTTCTCGTTTACTGAAACTTGCCGGAGCATTGATCGGTTATAAACCACAGACCGATTCGTTCCTATTGACAACATCGGGACGCTATGAATATAAAAACAAGGGAATAGATCTTTATATAGAAGCAATTCGTCGGTTGAAGGAGACATATACTGGAAAACGCGAAATAATAGCGTTCGTTATGGTTCCGGCATGGTCTGGTGCAGCTCGGGAAGATTTGGTAGAACGAATGAATGCCACAAAAGGTTTTAAAACACCTTTGCCCGATCCTTTTATAACGCATGCTCTTTATAATTATAATGAAGACCGTATTATGTCGCAGATACATAACAGCGGTTTTGCAAATCGTCCGGAAGATAAAGTAAAGATCATTTTTATTCCTTCTTACTTGAAAGGCGATGACGGTATTCTTAATCTTTCGTATTATGACATGTTGATAGGATTAGATGCTACCGCATTTCCTTCTTATTATGAGCCATGGGGGTATACCCCATTAGAAAGTGTCGCATTTGGTATTCCGACAGTTACAACCGATTTATCTGGATTCGGGCTTTGGAATTCTCCATCGGGAACATGTCCGGTCGAAGAAAAAGGGGTTGCCGTATTGCATCGTACCGACTCTAACTACAATGAAGTAGCTGATAATTTAGTCGCAACGATTAAAGATTTGTCAGGAAAGACAGCAGCGGAGATCGAAGATATACGTAGCCTTGCCGTAAAAACGTCGAAACAAGCTTTGTGGAAACATCTTATTTCTTATTATGAGCAAGCTTACGATTTGGCTCTGAAGAATGTAAAGAAAACTGTAAAGTAAAAATTGAGAATATTATTCAAAAAAAGACTATTAACTAACAACCAAATTATATGAAAGTACAAGTAAGTAATACCAACACGCCTTGTTGGCGTGATATTACAGTAAAGTCGAGAGTCCCTGCGCAGTTGAATATTTTGCAGGAAATGGCTCGTAACATTAGTTGGGTGTGGCATAGTGAAGTAATCGAAATGTTCCGCTCTCTCGATCCGGCATTGTGGAAATCGACAAACGGAAATCCGGTATTAATGCTTCAGCAAATCAATTATGAACGTTTGGAAGAAATTGCTGCAGATAAAGCAAAAATGCGTTGTATAAATGATTTATACGATGATTTCAAAAAATACATGGATGTAGAAAAAAGAACCGATGTTCCTTCTGTGGCTTATTTCAGTATGGAATACGGTTTGGCAAATGTCTTGAAAATATATTCGGGTGGGTTAGGAGTACTTGCCGGAGACTATTTAAAAGAAGCCAGCGACTGCAATGTCGATATGGTAGCCATCGGTTTCCTTTATCGGTATGGATATTTTACCCAGACACTTTCTATGGACGGACAACAGTTGGCAAATTATGAACCTCAAAATTTCAACCAACTTCCGGTAGAACAGGTAACCGATGAAAACGGACATCCGATAATCTTGGAAGTACCTTATCCCGGTCGCATTGTATATGCCAATATTTGGAAAGTAAATGTAGGTCGGGTGCCCTTGTATCTTATGGATACGGATATCGATTTAAACAGCGAATTTGATAGATCTATCACATACCAATTGTATGGCGGTGATTGGGAAAACCGTATGAAACAAGAATATATGCTTGGAATAGGCGGTATTCTTATGTTGAAGCGTTTAGGCATCAAAAAAGACATCTATCATTGCAATGAAGGTCATGCCGCACTTATCAATGTGCAACGTTTAGTCGAATATGTGCAGAACGAAAAACTTACCTTCGAAGAAGCGCTTGAAGTCGTACGGGCATCTTCTCTTTATACGGTACATACACCGGTTCCGGCCGGTCATGACAGTTTTGATGAAGGACTGTTCGGAAAATATATGGGAGAATTCCCTTCGAAACTGGGAATCTCTTGGCAAGACCTGATGGATTTGGGCCGCGAAAATCCCGGAACCAACGAAAAATTCTCGATGAGTGTGTTTGCATGCAATACTTGTCAAGAAGTAAACGGAGTAAGTTGGTTGCACGGAAAAGTTTCTCAACATATGTTCCAACCTATTTGGAAAGGATATGCCGCAGAGGAACTTCATGTGGGATATGTAACCAATGGCGTCCATTTCCCGACTTGGGCTGCAACTGAATGGAAAGAATTCTATACTGAAAAATTCGGAAAAGAATTCCTCTCTCATCAAGAAGATCGTAGAATGTGGGAAAAAATATACGATGTCCCAGACGAAGAAATTTGGAATCTTCGCCAGACGATGAAAAAGAAACTGGTAGATTTCGTAAAAGAAGATTTCCGTGAAAACTGGTTGAAAAATCAAGGAGACCCTTCGCGTATCGTTTCCGTACTTGAACGTATCAATCCCAACGCCCTTCTTATCGGATTTGCCCGGCGTTTTGCAACATATAAACGAGCACATTTGCTCTTTACCGATCTTGAAAGATTGTCTAAAATCGTAAACAATCCTCAATATCCTGTACAATTCCTTTTCTCAGGAAAAGCTCATCCGGCCGATGGCGCTGGTCAAGACTTGATAAAACGTATTGTAGAGATTTCACGTCGTTCCGAATTTTTAGGAAAGATCATTTTCTTGGAAAACTATGACATGAAAGTTGCCAAACGTTTGATCTCCGGTGTAGATATTTGGTTAAATACCCCGACTCGCCCATTGGAAGCATCCGGAACATCCGGAGAAAAAGCCGAAATGAACGGTGTCCTCAATTTCTCAGTACTTGACGGATGGTGGTATGAAGGGTACAAAGAAGGTGCCGGTTGGGCATTGACAGATAAACGGACATACCAAGAACAGGGTCATCAAGACCAACTCGATGCCGCAACGATCTATTCTATGCTCGAAAATCAGATCGTTCCGCTGTATTTTGCTAAAAACAGTAAAGGCTATTCTCCGGAATGGATACAGTATATCAAGAATTCTATTGCACAAATTGCACCTGAATTTACGATGAACCGGATGCTGCAAGACTACATCAATCGTTTTTATAGCAAGGAGGCCAACCGATCTAAGTTCTTGATTGCCGACAATTACAAAAAGGCAAAAGAGATTGCCGCATGGAAACAAACTGTTGCCGCAAAATGGGACTCTATCGAGATCAAATCGGTTGATTTGCCTGAAGCTATACTTTATTGTCCGAATGTCGGAGAAGAGTATCCGATCGAAGTAGTTATCGATCCTAAGGGCCTCGGAAATTGCTTAGGCGTAGAGTTAGTGGTTACCCCTGTGGAAGATGGACAGATGAAACCTTATCAGGCATATGAATTGAATGTAGTAAAAACTACACCCAATTCGACAATCTTCCATATCGATTACCAGTTAAAAGCTGCAGGAGCCTATAAATATTCGTTCCGTATGTATCCTAAAAATCCGGATCTTCCTCATCGTCAAGATTTTGCATACGTACGTTGGTTCTGATTATCGATACAAACATTCTGATTATAAAATAGAATTTTATTATTGCGGCAGGCTGAGACAATTTAGCCTGCCGCTTTTTATATATAGCAGAAAAAACAGACGAAAATGGGAAATAATCAACCGGTACGCTCTCTATTTTTTAAGCCGATAAATATCCGAAATCTGTAAAAATTCCCTATCTTTGTTTTATAGATCTGATAAAGGATGAAGTTTCAAGATTTACAGCGTATAAATGCCCGTTATGCCGATGAGTTGAAAAAGGCCGCAATCGAAACGATAGACTCTGGATGGTATTTGCAAGGAAAGCGGATAGCCGCATTCGAAGAGCAATTATGCAATTATCTGGGATGTCGTTATACGGTGCCCGTAGGGAATGGATTGGATGCATTGAGGCTCATCTTGAAAGCCTATATCGAGATGAAAGTCATGCAGCCGGGAGATGAAATTATTGTACCGGCCAATACATTTATCGCTACGGTATTGGCCATAACCGATAATCGCCTGACTCCGGTATTTGTAGAACCTGACCCTCAAACCTATAATCTTGATATTGAAAAGATCGAAGAACAAATCACTTTGCGCACGCGTGCCATCATGGTTGTTCACCTTTATGGTAGATGTTGCTGGGATAGAAAGTTGAAAGAATTGGCCGATAAATATAACTTGAAGATTGTAGAAGATAATGCGCAGGCCATAGGAGCTGTCAGCCAACAAGAAGGTCTTAATGGAACATACAAAACCGGTACTTTGGGCGATGCTGCAGCTACCAGTTTTTATCCGGCGAAAAATTTAGGTGCATTGGGCGACGCCGGAGTCGTAACAACCGGAGATATGAATTTGGTCAAGGTCGTTCAGGCTTTAGCCAATTATGGTTCATCCAAGAAATATGTAAGCATATATCAAGGTTTGAACAGTCGTATGGATGAACTTCAAGCCGCATTTCTATCCGTCAAGTTGAAATATCTCGATCACGAAAATCAAATCCGTCGTCAACTTGCGTCATGGTATGACAAATATATAACCCATCCGGAAATCATAAAACCGCAAACCCAATATCCGGAAGGACATGTATGGCATCAATACGTAATCAGAACGAGACAGCGGGATAAATTACAGTCATATCTCGAGGTTCATGGAATCCCGACAATGATCCATTATCCCATTCCTCCGCATAAGCAAGCCTGTTATTCACAATATAACAATCTGCATCTTCCCATTACAGAATCGCTTAGCCATGAAGTACTCAGTCTGCCGATTTCTCCGGTAATAACACAATCGGATGTTATTGAAGTGTCTTCCCATATCAATAACTTCTTTTCTCAGAGAGTATAAATTCCTCTAATTCCCTCAAAAAAAGATATTCCGTATCTGTGTTTTTAAGAAAATTTGAATATCTTTGTTATCAGAATATTAGATGTGTAATTTTAGATAGGGGTGTGTATTAGTTTGCATTGGCAAATAGGGCACATCTTTTAATATTGGCATAAAAATGTCTTCATATAAAAGTGTCCTTAAGAATGTTAGCCTGTTGGGAGGGGCTAAGATTATATCTTTAGCATTGAGCATAATCCGTAATAAATTTACAGCTTTATGGTTAGGTGCTGATGGTATGGGGGTTATGGGAATGTTCAATGCGATTATTTCTCCGGCTACTACTATTGCAGATATGGGAGTTTCTACATCTTCTGTGCGGAATATTGCTTCTTCTGAAAGTGAACAGGAAACAGCGCGTCAGGTCTCAGCCGTAAAGATGTTTTATTTGTTGTCAAATTTTCTGACAATCTCTGTGATGATCCTTTTAGCCGGATATTTAAAAAGGAAAATGCTGGTAGAATCATTGGGTACATGGACTATATATGTATTGGCTTTCGTTGTAGCTTTTTCTGTGTTGGTAAATTTTTTCAATTCTGTTTTGCAAGCCAAAGGAAAGATTGCAAATTTAGTAATGGCGCAAATTTATGCCACAGTTTTAGGAAGTATCTTTTCTTTAGTCGTAATTTATTTTTTTCGAGTAGAAGGTATTGTTTGGAGCCTTCTGATTGGAGCAATGTTGGGACTTCCTATTGCATGGTATTTTTTTTCTAAATTAAAGATTCCAAAAGTTAAAATGACAGTAAAAGAA
>CASFRL010000009.1 GCA_949297285.1 uncultured Bacteroidales bacterium | reverse complement strand
CCGGGTGTAACAGGATAAAATCCCATTACCGAAAAAATATACCATGCCGACATTTGGCCACAATCATCATTCCCGTTGACTCCGTCAGGTGTATTGCGATAATTGATGCGGGTATGTTTGCGAATAAGTTCTTGGGCTTTCCATGGTTGTCCGCAATAATTATATAAATATGTATAGTGATGTCCCGGCTCATTATCGTGACGGTAGTGGTTTTCATTAAAATTGCGGTCGAGTTTAGCGGCAAAAGCCTCATTCCCACCCATCATTTCGATCATTCCGGGAATGTCTTGAAGTACACAAAACAGATATGTCCATTTTGACCCTTCTGTGAGGCCTTGGCGGTTGTTATCATCCAAATCGATCCATTCTCCATTGTATTTACGCGGGAGCATAAAGCCCTTTTCTTTATTATAGATATTCTTATAATTTTGTGACCACCGCATTAATGACTTGTAATCATCTGTTTTCCCCATCTCTTTAGCGACTTGAGCAATGCACCAATCGTCGTAGGCATATTCCAACGTACGAGAGACCGATTCTGCGGTTTTATCATCGGGTATATATCCGATAGTATGGTAATAGCTGGCTCCTGCTCTTGCCTCGAACGATGTCCATCGGTCACGGTCGCCATAACGCCTTTGCGTATCGCAATCGGGGGGAACCATTGCGTTTTTACGCATGGCTTCGTAGGCTAAATCGGTATCATAATTACGTATCCCTTTCATATAGGCATCAGCAATAAGGGCGTCGGCATGAGTGCCGATCATGATATTGGTATAGGTCGGGTTTGGCCACATCGGCATCCAACCTCCTTCTTTATACATTTGCAATAATCCCGTAATCCAGTTCCCGGTCAGTTCGGGTTCGAGAAGGGTCATGAGCGGATGGAATGCCCGGAATGTGTCCCATAAAGAGTAGTCGTTAAAAGAAATGCCTTCATGAACTTGGTCATCGAATGCACTATAATATTTCCCGTATTCTGAAAATTCTCGGGGAAATAAGTAGCAGTGGTATAGAGCTGTATAGAAAATGCTCTTGTCATTATCATCGATACCGGAAACTTCTATTTTAGAGAGTTTTTCGTTCCATGCTTGTTTTGTCGTCTCACAAAGTTGTTCAAAATTCCAATTCGGTAATTCCTTTTCCATATTGATGCGAGCTTGCTCTATACTGATAAAGGAGGTCGCTATTTGTGCAAGAACAGGCTTTTTGTCAGAACTCGAAAATTCGACAAAAGCACCCATGCGGGTCCCTGTTTGTTCTGTTTTACCTTTAAAAATCTCAGATTCGCTCCACGTGCCGAAATCTTGTATCTTTTTGTTGAAGCGAATGATGAAATATCCTTTGAAATTGGGAAGATCCGGGCCTAATTGAGACGATTGTCTGTCGGGATTGTAACCGATAATCTCGTTTTTATCCGTATCGATTTTGATCCATCCTTTTATTTTTTGCAAGCGTGGCCCATAGTCGTTGCACCAGTCATTCAGTTCAGTGGTTAAATTAATGCCTTGTATGATCAACCGGGCATTGTCATTTTTCGGAAATGTGAAACGAAATAGGGCACAGCGGCTTGCCGCACTTATTTCGGCCTTAATGTTTTTCTTGTTTTCCGAAAGCAGATTTACCGAATAATAATAGGGCGTTGCTTTCTCTTGTTTATGATCAAATATTAAAGCTCTTTCTTTAGGCAATACCCGTATTTTTTCTCCTGTTTGCGGCATTAAAGAGACATATCCATAATCACCCATCCATACAGTAGGTTGATGCGATGCCAAAAATCCGAGAATAGAGTTGTCATCGTAAACATAGGCCATAGTCCCCATTTTGTTTTCTCTGGTTTGTGCGAGGAAATTGGTCATGGCAAATGGCACTCCTACAAATGGAGCTGTTCCTCCTTCTCCTTTCAATGCGGTCCCGATGTATGAATTTACATAATCGACTGGACTTTTTCCGTTGCAAATCAAAGAAAAAGATAATAGAAATAAAACGAGAAAGGATATTCTTTTCATCTTGTCGTGTTTTATGGTTTGTATCATAAATTTTAATTTTTCAAGAACCATTCGCATTGGTCTGTTATACTTTCTTTATTGAAGTTGCCCGATACTTTGATCTCGTTTTTCCCCGGTTTCAGACGGATGTTTTTCCAGATAAAAATATTGTGATCTCCTGTATTTCCGGGATATTCTGTCCCATTTACATATAATGTGATATTTGAGCAATTCGAATATACTTTTATATCGGTTTCCGGTTCGGTGCGTTCGACATGACGTTTGCTGGTTATATGCAGAACGGCATCGTCAGACCAATTTGCTTTATAAAAATAAAAGGCATCTTTGGGCGTTTTCCGATCATAAGTAACCAACCCTTTGTCGTTCATGCCGTACGTGTCTCCCTCTTTGCGGGAGGCACTGGCAAAATCGAACATATTCCAAACGAACGATCCCCAAACAAAATCACGTTTGGCAATCTCTTTATAGTTCCCTTCGTGAACGATCGCTTGCCATTCTTCGGGATGAAATTCGCCTTCACATTTGGGCGCTTTTTTCATTCCTTGTTGATGGTGCTTTACACTTGCTCCGGCCCCGTATTCACTGATGCAGACACCTCTTTTCTCATCTTTCTTCCAATCGATAGACGGGCCCATTGTTTCCGGGTCGGCCCAATACCACCCCGGGTATGTGTTGAATGCCATAAGGTCTGTTATCTTATTTTCTGCTCTACCTTCTATATTGGCGGCAGCTACGGTAAAACGTGTAGGGTCTTCTTGATGCGCGAGCTCATTTAGTTCGGCAACCAATTTTTCGGGATTTCCTTTTACCAGTTCATTAAATAAGCTCCAACAGAAAATTGAGGGATGATTGAAATTCTGACGGATGAGTTCGGTCAGTTGTTGTTTTAGATTCTCTTCAAATGCCGTCGATTCGGTACCGTTCCCTATAAAGGGGATCTCTGCCCATACCAGTAATCCTTCTTTGTCACAAAGCGAATAAAAGTATCCGGAATGAGGATAATGTGCAAGTCTTATTCCGTTTGCACCGATCTCTTTAATAAGTTGCATATCTTCCCGGTGATCTTCCTCGCTGATTGCCCAACCTTTTCCTATCCGGTCTTGATGACGATTTACGCCTCTTATCTGATACGATTTACCGTTCAGGAAAAATCCTTTTTTAGGGTCGACTTTAAAATAACGTAACCCCGTATATACCGATAAAGTATCGATGACTTTTTTCCCTTTCAATATTTCGCAAAAGAAACGATATTGGTTAGGTGCCGATTTTCCGTTCCACAAAGTCGGATTATCGATGACAATGCGTTGTGCAATCGCAGCTTTGTTCTCGGATGCTTTGATCTCTTTGTTTTCTAAAGTCA
>CASFRL010000008.1 GCA_949297285.1 uncultured Bacteroidales bacterium | reverse complement strand
AAACTCCTCGTAATCAGCGACAATGATGAAGAACTGAAAAAAGCCTACGAGAGTTTGGGTATCGAACGCTATTCTTTGGAAAAGAATTGACGGGCACTTACAAAAAAAGAAATATAAAAGTATCGTTCAGATATTTTTCGTAAGTCTACCACAAATAAAAAAAGCATTGCAAATCGTTGATTTGCAATGCTTTTGTGGAGCATACAGGACTCGAACCTGCCACCTCTTGACTGCCAGTCAAACGCTCTAGCCAGATGAGCTAATGCCCCATTTCGGGGTACAAATATAGAATCATTTTTGAAAAATAACAATATATCGCGAAGTTTTTCTACCTTTGTAAGAAAGAAAAACTATCTGTTGCATTTTTGTCCGGATTATTTTAGGGGCTCTGTTTCAATAGGATAAAAACAGTCGGCTATTAAATATATCCAGGTAAAAAAGAGTTGAGATTTTATCTCGGTTCAATAAATAATCAACTTCAGTTTTATATACAATGATTATATTCAACACAACATATCATGCCTCTGATAATGTAAAAGAGATGTTCCTTAACTGGATCAAAGAGGTATATATTCCTACGGCATTGCACCGACCCGAATTGAGCGAGCCCCAACTTTGTCGCATAATGACAGACAACGAAGATGAAGGGACAAGCTACTCTTTGCAGTTTCATGTAAAAGATACAATCGCCCTATCGCATTGGTATGCCGAAACAGGGAATGATCTTGTATGTGCCTTGACCGAAAAGTTCAAAGACCAAGTGGTAGGATTTACCACGCTTCTCGAAATCATCGAATAATATGCCGAAAGAAAGAGTCATTATCGGAATTGATCCCGGAACAACGGTTATGGGATATGGGGTTCTCATGATAAAAGGGAACAAGCCCGAAGTCGTTACTTTGGGTATTTTACAGCTCGATAAATTTGAGAATCATTATATGAAATTGCGACGGATATTCGAAAAAGTATTGGGACTGATAGACCAATACCACCCGGATGAGATGGCCATCGAAGCTCCGTTTTTCGGGAAAAACGTGCAATCGATGCTAAAACTCGGCCGAGCACAAGGTGTTGCAATGTCGGCGGCACTATACAGAGATATCCCTATTACAGAATATGCTCCTTTAAAAATAAAAATGTCGATTACCGGAAACGGAAATGCGTCGAAAGAGCAGGTTGCAGATATGCTGAAACGCATGTTACATATTCCGGAAGAGAATATGCTCCCGCAATTGGACGCAACAGACGGATTGGCGGCCGCCTTGTGTCATTTTTTCCAAACCAATCGTCCGCAAATGGAGAAGGCTTATACCAGTTGGAAAGACTACATTGCCAAAAACCCGTCAAAAGTCAAGAAATAGATATTTATCCGGCTCCTTTCCTATTTTTTTATAACTTTGTTCCCGTTTAAAAGAATAAAACGTTAGCAGACAGAATAACCTGTTTCCGATACAAACTAAAAAAATATGACAATACAAGATGCGCTGAAGCAACGGATATTGATACTCGACGGTGCAATGGGCACCATGATCCAACGATATAATTTGTCGGAAGACGACTATCGAGGAAAACTTTTTGCCGAACACTCCGGAGAACTCAAAGGAAACAACGACCTTTTATGCCTCACTCAACCCCATATTGTCAGTGAAATACACGAAGCCTATCTCCGTGCCGGATCGGACATTATCGAAACGAACACATTCAACGCGACATCGATATCGATGAGCGATTACGGCATGCAGAATTATGTATCGGAAATAAATTTCAAAGCTGCACAACTGGCACGCGAAGCGGCCGATAAATATACGACAAAAGAGAAACCCCGTTTTGTGGCAGGATCTATCGGTCCGACAAACAAGACGACCTCCATGTCGCCGGATGTAAACAATCCGGCATTCAGGTCGTTAAGCTATGATGACCTGTTTTTTTCGTACATAGAACAGATAAAGGCTTTGCTTGCCGGAGGAGTCGATATACTGCTGATCGAAACCGTATTTGACACATTAAATGCAAAAGCGGCTTTATTGGCAGCCTCATCGGCAATGGAGGAAACAGGAATATGTGTCCCGATCATGGTTTCTGCCACAGTCTCCGACTCGGGAGGAAGAACCTTGTCGGGGCAGACGTTGGAGGCCTTCCTCGCATCGATACAACATGCTCCGATTCTTTCCGTAGGGCTGAACTGCTCTTTCGGAGCCCGGGATATGAAACCTTTTTTAAAGCGATTGTCCGAGATTGCGCCCTATTACATCAGCGCTTATCCCAATGCCGGACTGCCAAACCGTTTCGGAGAATATGACGAGACGCCCGAAGATATGGCCAATCAAATGAGAGAATTCGTTGCAGAAGGATTGGTCAATATTATCGGCGGATGCTGCGGTACAACGCCTGCTCATATCGAACGATACCATGAATTGATCAACGGGATGAGCCCTCACATCCCGGTCGAAAAGCCGAATGTCCTATGGCTTTCAGGATTGGAACGGCTCGAAATAAAACCGGAAAATAATTTTATCAATGTAGGTGAACGTTGCAATGTCGCCGGATCGCGCAAATTCTTACGACTCATATCCGAAAAGAATTATGACGAAGCCTTAAATATTGCTCGCAAACAAGTAGAAGACGGAGCCCAAATCATCGATATAAACATGGATGACGCCATGCTCGATGCCAAATCGGAAATGATCATGTTTCTTAATTTGATTGCTTCCGAACCGGAAATAGCCAAAGTCCCGGTCATGATCGATTCTTCAAAATGGGAAGTCATCGAGGCCGGATTGAAATGCGTACAAGGGAAATCTATCGTCAACTCGATCAGTTTGAAAGAGGGTGAAGAGATTTTTCTTGAACGAGCACGCACCATAAAGAGACTCGGTGCAGCAATGGTTGTGATGGCTTTCGACGAAAAAGGGCAAGCTGACAGTTTCGAACGCAAAATAGAAGTTTGTGAACGAGCCTACAAACTACTGACACAAAAAGCAGGCATCGACCCGAACGATATCATATTCGACCCGAATGTATTGGCCGTTGCCACAGGAATAGAGGAACATCTGAATTACGGAATAGATTTTATCAAGGCTACGGCATGGATTAAAGAGAATCTCCCCGGGGCAAAAGTCAGCGGAGGTATCAGCAACTTGTCTTTCTCATTCCGGGGCAATAACTATATACGGGAAGCCATGCATGCGGCATTTCTTTTCCATGCGATCCACGCCGGAATGGATATGGGCATCGTCAATCCGGGAACAACGGTTACGTATAATGATATTCCCCAAGATACCCTTTCTGCTATCGAGGATGTGATATTGAACCGAAAACCGGATGCTACCGAAAATTTGATAACACTTGCAGAAGGATTAAAAAATGAACGTAACAGTCCGATTGTCGAAAAAAAAGATGCAAGAGCCGAAATGACATTGGACGAAAGATTGGAATACGCTTTGATAAAAGGTATTTCCGAAAATCTGGAAACCGACTTGGCCGAAGCGATGCAAGTATATGGAGAAGCCGTAAAAATCATCGATGGTCCTCTAATGAAAGGGATGAATACGGTAGGAGAACTTTTCGGCGCCGGGAAAATGTTTTTACCGCAGGTTGTAAAAACCGCCCGCACAATGAAACAAGCCGTCGCAATCCTCGAGCCATATATCGAGGCCGGAAAATCAGAAGCAAATGCATCGAGCAAAGCCGGAAAATTTTTGCTGGCAACGGTAAAAGGCGATGTTCATGATATCGGGAAAAATATCGTAGGGGTGGTTCTGGCATGTAACAATTATGACGTCATCGATCTGGGAGTTATGGTGCCCACCGAAAAAATCATTAAAACAGCAATCGAAGAGAATGTCGATATCGTCTGTCTTAGCGGACTTATTACCCCCTCTCTCGAAGAGATGTGCCACGTTGCCCAAGAAATGGAAAAGGCCGGAATGACGATTCCCCTCATGATCGGCGGTGCTACGACATCGAAAGTACATACGGCAGTAAAAATAGCGCCCTGTTACAGCGGACCGGTAATTCACGTGAAAGACGCTTCACAAAACCCGCTGATCGCAGCGCAGTTGTCCAACCCCGAAACACGAAAACTCTTTTTAGCACAGTTGAGGGACGAACAAGAGAAAATCAGAGAATCTTTCAAAGAAGAAAAAATACTTATTCCGCTCGACCAAGCAATAGCAAAAGGCTTTAAACCGGACTGGACGAAATATGATCCCGTCATACCTAAAAAACCGGGAGAGGTGCAGACTCTGCACTTTTCGATCAAAGAGATTCGGGAATATATCAATTGGATATATTTCTTCAATGCGTGGAAATTAGGAGGTAAATTTGCTTCTATCGCATTTATCAACGGATGCGACCATTGCAAGGCATCATGGCTTGCCCAATTCCCCGAACCGGAGAGAAGAAAAGCGGCTGAAGCCATGCAGTTATACAAAGAGGCCTCCCGAATGCTCGACAAACTGGCCGATGCTGAAACCGAAACAGAAATCCGAATCGGGATATTCGAGGCAAACTCCCAAAACGAATCGATATGTATTCGAAAAGGGGAAACGGTATTTACCATACCTTGCTTACGGCAACAAATACAAAAAAAAGACGACAAGGCTTGCTACTATTCCCTTTCAGACTTCGTAATGCCTTCGGATACCGGAAAGAGCGATTATATAGGAGTTTTTGCGGTAACAGCCGGAAAGGATATCGAGAATCGTATCGAATATTACAAACAGCAAAACGATAATTACAACGCTCTTCTGTTACAGTCTCTTGCCGACCGCATCGCCGAAGCGGCGATTGAGTTGCTGCACTACCGTGTTCGAAAAGAGATTTGGGGATATTCTCCCGACGAAATTGCAACGGCAGAGAGTCTATTGAAAGAGCATTATCGGGGAATCCGTCCGGCAGTCGGATATCCGTCTCTTCCCGACCAATCGCTTGTTTTCGACATAGATCAGTTGCTTACGTTCGAAAAAATCGGCGTCTCGTTGACCGAAAACGGAGCCATGAGACCCAATTCTACGGTATCGGGATTTATGATAGCTCATCCTCAATCGACCTATTTCCATATCGGGAAAATCGATATGGAACAACGGGCCCGATATTGTAAGACAAGAGGATTTTCCATAGAAGATTCTTATAAATGGTTATCTGTTTAAATGATGTGCGTAGAGGATAAGACCTCCGGAATCCAACCGGAAGAGAACGATTTTTCGGATATTTATTTTCAGGACATAACAGAAATTCACAACAATAGAGATTTTTCTGTCAAGAAAAAATATGCGTGCCTCTATTCGGTCTTTACCCATATGATCGAAGAGGAGACACGCAACTGCCACATCAGTTTTTCCGGAATATTCCCGAGAATGGCTTATGTTTGCAAAAACCGGGATTTCTCGGGTATCGACATCTATCGGCTGAATAAATTCCGCATTCATTGCAATAAGACAAGACGTAACCAATACACCCCTTCGGACGAAGAATATTTGGCCGACCTGAAAACCTTGACCGACTTTATTGCCAGAATCTATAAAAAAGCGGTTCCCGAACGTTTAAAAAAAGATATTCCGGAGACAATCAGAATAGACGGAATACCCGGAAATGTCTCTAATAAAGAGATCAGAATTACAGTTTCGACATGGGATAAAGACTTCATTACAGGCTATACAGAAGGAGACAACGCCGTTTTAGTAAAGGTCGATTACCACAAATATGCGCCCAATGACGATCTGAGTTATCTTACCGACTTGTTGAGCGAAAATGCCCAGTTGTATTTGTTAGATACGAGAATCGGGGAGAACGGAATACTTTGCCCGGAACAGATCATATACGAGCCCGACTATCTGTTAGATATCTCGGCAATAGCCCGTTGCTGGAAAGAATACGGCCATCATCCGTGCAATTACCTGCTTGAAAAATTGTCTCCGGCCCGCAATACTTCGGCTATGCTTTTGGGAAATTTGGCCGGGCAATTACTCGATGAAATTGTCAATACGCCCAATTACCAAGAAAGTAATTACAAAGATTCGATCAAACGGTTTTTCGCCAAATCTGCCTTGAAAATAATCACTTGCAAAGAAGACCTTTCCGATTTTCATCATCAGGCTAAAGAACAGATGAAGAATATCCGAAACTTTGTAACCAATTCTTTCCCTGAAATTCATCACATCGAACCGGATAAGTTGATCTTGGAACCCTCTTTTATCTGCGAAAAACTGGGGATTCAAGGGCGGGTGGATCTTTTGCAGGATAATTACCGGATATTGATGGAACAGAAATCCGGGAAAAGAGATTTTCGTTCGAACGGGCATAAAGAGGAGCATTATGTCCAGATGCTGTTATACCGATTATTGCTTTCGTATAATTTCAATATTAAAAGCAAAGATTCGGAACAATATTTGCTATATTCGAAATATCCCGACGGCTTAATGCTCGAAAGCTCTTCTGATCCCGAATTGATGAGAAAGATACTGAGATTAAGAAACGAAATCGTCAAATACGAAATGCGTTATGCCGAAGGCGCAGTAAAGGAGACTCTCGACACTTTGACTCCCGAGATATTGAATATGAACGGGAAAAGAGATATTCTTTGGGAAAAATTCCAACTTCCCCATATACGACAAATGCTAAACCTCTACAAAAATGCTTCGCCCCTTGAGAAAAGTTATTTCGTACGCTTCTTTACGTTTATTGCCCAAGAGCATCTGCTTGCCAAAGTCGGGAATTCGAGTAAGAACAGGGGCTTCTCCGGAATATGGAGATGTGAAGTATCTGAAAAAGAGGCGACAGGAGATATATTGACCGGATTGGATCTTATCGATAAAGAGGAATCGGAACTACATGAGGGATATGACACGATTACTTTTGCCGCCCCTGTACAGGAAGAGGCGCTTTTACCCAACTTTCGTACCGGAGATATTGTGTTGCTCTATTCATATGCTGAAGGGAGTGTTCCCAATGCCTGTAACGCAAAGATATTGCGCGGAGCCATCAAAAAAATCTCATATACGGGAGTAACCGTCAGACTGCAATCGCCCCAGAAAAACAGTTGCATTTTCCCGGAAGACCGGAAATGGACCATAGAACACGATTTCTGGGAATCCTCGTATGCGTCGATTTACCAGTCTTTATTTGCATTTTTATCGGCAAACAAAACCCGGAAAGAGCTTTTGTTGAACTTACGATTGCCGACAAAAGATGCCGACAGAAAACTAAACGGGAATTATGATTCTGACAAAGTCGCCCTCAACGAAGTTATTTTGAAAGCGAAACAAGCCAATGACTATTTTTTGCTCATCGGACCTCCCGGTACCGGAAAAACTTCGCACGCTTTGGTGTCGATGGTCAAAGAGGCCCTTTCCGAATCGGCTTCGGTACTGTTGTCGGCATACACCAACCGTGCCGTGGACGAGATTTGTGACAAAATGGAAAAACATCGGATTCAATACATTCGTATCGGATCGGAATTGTCGTGCGACGAGCGTTTTAAAAAAAACTTGCTGGATGAGAGGATAAAATCAAACCCGAATGCAGATGCTCTCCTCAAGACAATTCAAGAAACACGTGTCTTTGTAGGAACGATAACCAGTATATCGGGAAAACTGAACTTATTCGACATCAAACATTTCGACTGGGCCATCATCGATGAAGCCTCTCAAATTCTGGAACCGAATCTGCTGGGCATACTTTGTGCCAAACACGGAGGAAGAGATGCCATCGATAAATTTATCTTTATCGGAGATCATAAACAGTTGCCGGCCGTTGTTCAACAATCGGCAAAAGAATCTTCGGTATCAGATCCGGAACTGATAGAGACGGGCATAACCGACTGCCGAAACTCTTTATTCGAACGGCTGATCAATATCCAGAGAAAAAACGGCTCGAGCGATTTTGTCCATACACTGTTTCAACAAGGGCGCATGCATCCGGAAATATCGAACTTCTCAAACAATATTTTTTATGATAAAAAACTGCAACCGATCCCGGTGAAGCACCAATTGGAACCGCTTTTTTACGATTCTTACGATAAATCTGACGGGTTACAAACTCTTGTAGCTTCATATCGGTTGGCCTTTATCGCCTCGGAAGGCGACAAAAACGCCATATCCGAAAAAACAAACCAAGACGAGGCCTCGCGCATATCTGCATTATTGAGAACAATTTATCAAATGAATCCCGACCATTTCACGCCTGAAAGTGTCGGAGTAATCGTCCCTTATCGCAATCAAATCGCGTTGATCCGAAAAGAAATAAAAAAACTGAATATCCCGATACTGTCGGAGATAACCATTGATACCGTAGAACGGTATCAAGGCAGTGAACGTGATTTTATTATTTACGGATTTACCGTGCAAAAGATCTATCAACTTAAATTCCTTACCGAGAATGTTTTTGAAGAGAACGGTCAGATCATAGATCGGAAACTGAATGTCGTACTGACCCGTGCACGAAAACAGTTGTTCATTATCGGAAATCCTCAAATATTGCGCCACAACATTACATTTTACAAACTCATTGAATTTATCGAAAACAGACACAGCTTTTTCGACATACCCACAAACCGATTTATAGAAGGGAATTTTTCTTTGCCGGCCGAATAAAAACAGTGCCACGACAAAAAAATATTTTTAACTAAATGCCAAACATTTTTTTTCATATTTTGTTATTACTGTATTATTATTAACAACAATACATCATATCAATATGAAGAAAAAGATAAAAGGCAT
The DNA here is from genome assembly GCA_949297285.1 of uncultured Bacteroidales bacterium. Taxonomy (GTDB): domain Bacteria; phylum Bacteroidota; class Bacteroidia; order Bacteroidales; family Coprobacteraceae; genus Coprobacter. Next base: position 29,661 of record CASFRL010000008.1, on the reverse strand, counting down.
TATCCTCTTCTGCTTTTATTGTATAACCGTTTTTTCAGAGACGAATCCCGCAGCCACAATCATTTCTCGACTCAATCAAATTGAACATTATCGGGGAGAGGCTTCGTTTCGGGTGACATTACCGATGACCGATGAAGAGGTAGAATACTTGCTGCATCTTCAATATGCCAAAAATCAGAACGATACGCTATACGGATATTCATATCTTATCGATCTTTCATCGGCTACCAATCCCTCGATAAACGGAAATTTCATCTACTACGATTCGGGAAACTACTACAACTTCAACAATCAAAAACTGCGTGAATTTCATGCCGTTGAAAACGCCATCCCTTTTCTTGACAAAACAAACAGACAAAAAGAAACTCTCGGAATACACCGCTCCGGATTGTTCATAGAAGAACTTCCCATGGAAATAGCGTATCGGTTGAAGCGATGTATCGCTAATCCGGAGAATAAAATCCGTACCTACACCGATACATTGATAAATGACCGCAAATGCGATGCCATATATATCGATGAATACTTAAACGGCGAAACAGTAAGATCGTCTGTTTATGTTTTCGATTCAATGTCAGGAGTTCCGATATTTAAAGAAGTCGAGAATAACCCGGGACATCTGGGCTCTCAGACCGTAACGGTCAACTATCTCTCTTCTGATATAAAATCGCCCTTCCCGACAGAATTTTTCTCTGAAGAAAATCTGATAAAACAGAAAGGCGACATCATTACCGCATTTCGAAGCAGTGATTTTAAAGCCAAAAGTCTGAATGGTAAAACGGCACCCGACTTTTCGCTTCCTTTGTTAAACGGGACCGAACGATTCAATTTATCAGAAAATCATGACCGATTTCTTGTACTTGCATTTGTCGATACAACAAGCAGTTTTTGCAAAAGTGCATTGGAATGTGCCGAACCCCTCTCCCACAATCGGAATCTTACATGGGTAACTTTATTGTCGGAAAAAGCTTCGGATGAACTCATAAGATTCCAAGAACAAAATTCGTTGCCCGGAATCGTAATCTGCAATGCCCGAAACATCGCTGCCCGATATGGGATAGCCAACTACCCTACCCTGTTTGTAGTCTCTCCCCAAAAGGAAATTGTCTCAGTGCAAATAGGTTATGATCCCGACTTAGTCCAGAATATTCAACAAATATTAGAGAAAAATTCTCAATAATATAAAAAGGAGGAACAGAATATTCGCTTAATTTGTTATTTTCAACCAATAGATATCCAATAGATATAAATTATAATTCAAATCAAAAACTATGGCTCAAACAAAATTTAAAGGGAGTCCCGTTTCTACAAACGGAGAATTACCGAAAGTAGGGAGTAAAGCACCTTGCTTTAATTTGGTAAAATCGGACCTAAGCGAATTGTGTTGCTGCGATCTGAAAGGGAAACGTCTGGTTTTAAACATCTTTCCCAGTTTAGATACAGGAGTGTGTGCAACGTCAGTACGCAAATTCAATAAACTTGCAGCCGATATGGATAATACATTGGTAATAGCCATATCCAAAGATTTGCCTTTTGCCCAAGGCCGATTCTGCACGACAGAAGGGATAGAAAATGTTATTCCGGCTTCGGCGTTCAGGTCTCCTGATTTTATCAAACAATATGGGGTGGAAATGGTCGACGGTCCGCTGGCCGGCCTATTGGCTCGCGCCGTTATCGTAATCGATGAAAATTTCAATGTCATATACGAAGAACTCGTTCCGGAAATTACACAAGAACCGAATTATGATGCCGTTATTGAAATTTTAAAGAAATAAAGGAGGTTTTAGAAACAGAACACTCTCTTTTATCAAAAAAATAATTGATAAGGAGAGTGTTCGAAATCTTACTTCCAAGAATAAAATAACTCGGGCTCACGCCGGGATGAAAAATTCTTAAATAGATAATCGGTAAACGGGGTATCAAATATCCGGGCTTGATTAGGGCACTCTTTCACACAGGCACAGCACTTGATACAAGGTTCGGGATCACTGACAATCTCATCTTGCAGGCTGATCGCTTGTGTCGGACATATCTCGATACAATATCCGCATTGCGTACAAAGTTCAGGCACCGTGATCGGAGTTTGCGGAGTTTTGGGGCCTTTCACTTTATAAGGGAAATTCCCCTTCACTGGCAATTCGGCAGGTATATCCGAACCACTCTTTAAAAAATCTGCGGTTTTAACACCGAAAGAAAAAGCGACATCGATATCGTTTTTATCCGGACGACCGGCCGCTACCGGACGATCGGGCCGGCTGTATGAATGTTCTCCGATAAAAGCGCCTCCCGATACCGGGACAAACCCTTGTCCTCTTACGATATTCCTTAGTTCGATCAAGGCATCCTCATAATCCCGATTCCCGTAAACAACAGCAATCACGGCCGGGATATTGTTTCCACGAATCGCCTGCATTCGTTCAACAGCCGTTTCGGCAACACGTCCCCCATATACGGGAACAGCAAATACGGCAACGCCACGCTCTATAAGGATGTCGGTTGCCGGCTTTTCGTATGTAATATCCAACTCCCGGCATTCGGAAGCTCCCAACCCATCGGCAATGGCATCGGCTATTTGCAACGACGTATGAGTAGGTGAAAAGAAAACGGTATGTACAACAGAGATATTCATCGGTAATATATTTTTATTATTCGCATTAATACCAAACGGTAGCAATCAATTTGCGGGGACCGCCATAATCTCTAAATTCGCATAGATAGATTCCCTGCCATGTTCCCAAAGCCAATCTTCCGTTACGAATAGGAAGGGTCAATGACACTCCGATCAAAGACGATTTCAGATGAGCCGGCATATCGTCGCTTCCTTCCAACACATGCGTATAGTACGATTGATTCTCGGGGATCAGATGGTTAAACGAACGTTCAAAGTCGATCCGTACCGAAGGGTCGGCATTCTCATTTATCGTCAATCCGGCAGAAGTATGTTGTATAAACAGATTCAATAACCCTTCATCGGGCAATTCCGTAAGATTTTTTTCGATCAATGAGGTAACCAAATGAAATCCCCGCTTACATGCAGGAAGAGAAAAAGAGTATTGCTTTATCATAATCCTTTAATAATAACGATCTCTAAATTACAACAGTAAACCGATAAAAGTTTCAACATGATCGGCAAACAAAATTTCGTATCCGTTGTTATAATTCAACGAGCAAAGATACAAGTTACTCTTTAAATAAAAAAGGGTAGAAATTTAAAGGATTCGAGGCCGTAAACATCCAATATATATACCATAGGAAATAAAAAATTAATTAAAACTAATACAGTAAGGCAAAAAAAATTTCATATTCAAAAGAAAATGTCTATATTTGTCGACGTTTTAATAGCATATTTCAAGATAAATCTATAAACAGATAACAAAATGAAAAAAACAAGAGCAGCAATCGTCGGTTACGGCAATATCGGAAAATACGTTTTAGAGGCTTTACAGGCCGCACCAGATTTTGAAGTAGCAGGCATCGTACGCCGGGATGCAACAAATATCCCTGATGAATTGAAAAAATATACCGTTGTAGAAAGTATAGAAAATCTTCAGGATGTTACCGTCGCCATACTGTGTACGCCGACTCGTAAAGTTGAAGATTTTGCAGTCAAGGCCTTGTCTTTAGGAATCAATACAGTAGACAGTTTCGACATTCACACGGAAATTGCAGGATTGCGCAGTCGTCTTGACGCTATCGCTAAAAAACACAATTCTGTATCGATCACGGCAGCCGGATGGGATCCGGGTAGCGACTCGATCGTTCGAGCTCTTATGGAAGCGTGTGCTCCGAAAGGTATTACCTATACCAACTTCGGTCCCGGCATGAGTATGGGACACACTGTTGCCGTAAAAGCAGTAGAAGGAGTAAAAGCGGCCTTATCTATGACTATTCCATTGGGTACAGGCATCCACCGCAGAATGGTATATATCGAATTAAAAGACGGTTACAAGTTTGATGAAGTAGCTAAAGCTATCAAAAACGACGCCTATTTCATAAACGACGAAACGCATGTCATGCAAGTAGAAGATGTAAATGCGCTACTCGATATGGGACATGGCGTTCACATGACGCGTAAAGGCGTATCGGGTATTACCCAAAACCAACTTTTCGAATTCAATATGAAAATCAACAATCCGGCATTAACAGCACAAAACCTTGTCGGTGTGGCTCGGGCTTCGTTGCGTCAACAACCGGGATGTTACACGATGATCGAAATTCCTGTTATCGATATGCTTTACGGTGACCGGGAAACTTTAATCAAACATCTTGTATAGGATTGTCGATTCTCCGAAAATATTTTTATCTTTGTGCCTTGTCAATACGAATACGAATTGACAAGGCTTTTTTATAATATAAAATACGGTTTATCAGAAATGTTAGATGTTGTTACATGGACTGTCGATCCGGCAATCTTTACTATTTTCACAAGAGAAATACGGTGGTATGGTCTATTTTTTGCAATCGGTTTTTTATTAGGATATCAGATCGAAGATAAAATATTCAAGCATGACAATGCTCCTGCCGGATGGTGTGACAAGCTCTTTATCTATGTAGTTATCGCAACAATTATAGGCTCTCGGCTCGGCCATTGTCTTTTTTATGGGTGGGAATACTATTCGGCTCACCCTGTGGATATCCTCAAAATATGGGAAGGCGGACTTGCCAGTCATGGCGGTGCAATCGGTATCATTATAGCTATACTGATTTTCTCTAAACGGGTAACTCACCGTAATTCGTTATGGATATTCGACCGTCTCGTAATCCCGATCGCCCTTGTCGGGGCTCTTATACGTATGGGGAATTTGATGAACCATGAAATTTTCGGACATCCGACAGATTTGCCGTGGGGATTTAGATTTATCGAAAATCTTTCCCAATGGCATTATTTGGGAGCTGAGCCCATTTTCACAGCCCCGTCCCACCCCACTCAAATATACGAAGCATTATGCTATATAATCGTCTTCGGATTGCTTATGTATATGTACTGGAAACGAAATGCGGGAGATCGTCCGGGACTTATTTTCGGGGTCTTTCTGGTTGGCATCTTTTTATCCCGCTTCTGTATCGAATTTCTTAAAAACGACCAGGAAGCATTCGAAGAAAATATGCTTCTCAATATGGGACAATTATTGAGTATTCCGTTTGTTATTGCCGGAATCTATTTAATTATCAGAGCAATGAAAAGGCCTGCCGTACCCGGACGAATTGAGGATGTCGCACCGAAACGGAAATAGTAAAACGGGAAATATTGCGGCACAATCAGTTCAACATTAAAGTCATACACGGGAGAAAAACGGAATCGTCTGAAAATAACTTTTCGATAAGATCGGCCGGAGAAAATACGGGAGTCTCACAATCGGGTTGAAAAAGTTTTTTTTCACAAAATCCTTTGTGCAGAACATATGTCGCCGTATTCGAAGGTATCTGTTCATCTCTAAGAGAAAAAGTAACGTCAATTTCAGGATATGCAGCAGCATAATAGTGTAAAATCATCGGTGCGTCGATAATCCTCATCATGCCATAAGGTTTTCCGTCTCTTGCCGAAGCCGGGACAAGCGATACAATTTCGCATTGCGGATAGGTTGCCTTAATCTCTGCAAGCAGAGCTGTACGCATTTTTTCATTGTCATACATCCACTCTTTTATCCAAACCTTCTCTGACTCGGGAACAATAAATGCCAATCCTCCGATATAACCACCAATGGTAGGAAGTGCCAAAACCTTGCCTCCGGCAAGATGCAAATCGGCAAGAATAACCTGAAAATCGGCAAAAGAATGTTGTATGCAACATGGCCTTTTCTGCATGGACATCATGAAATAGGCATATAATTCTTCTTCAGAATAAGATTTTCGTGTCGGTCTTTGCCCCATCTTAATCTCTTTGTATGTTTGCAAAGAGGTATAAAAGACGGTGCCGTAACCGACCTTTCTGTAATATTCGAAAAGCCAGGATTCTGCCGGAATCAACGTAGAAAACTGGATGTTTCTCGACCTCATGATTCCGAATGACTTGATCAACAAATTTTTCATCAGTCCCAATCCTCTTGACTCTGGCCATGTCGATGCCCCCGAAATATAAGAGATATGAAGTTCTCGATTCCAACAAGTCATCGAATAGGGTAATAGCTGAAGGGCCGATAATACTTTACCGTCTTCGACATGTACAACCGTATTTTCGTCGCTGTATTTCGTAGAAAAATAGAGCTGGACAAATGCGTCTGTATCCTTAAAGCAAACTTGCCATAAATCGATAACCTGTTGTTTATAGCTCATAAAAATATCTTTTACAGATGTAGGATTGCCACGTTTTTCTCTAACAAAATAGCCGGATGATAAGATAATTTAGCTTTTCTCAATCCGGGAATACCTAAATCTTCTTCTCGATTTATATAAACATACTGCTCCGGTATATGTTTTGCAAATTCTTGATTTATAACAGCATAAGTGCCTTCGATATCGGTATCGGCCTTTTCGACATGCACCCCAAAGGTATCATGGTTTATAGGAGCACCGAAAGTGAAAGCGACAATTTCACTACCAATCCAAATGGCTCCACCCATAATTCCGAGTTCCTCAAAATGTTGCAATGCATAGCTCATGGAACGACGCTCATTAATCAGGTCTTCGTTTTCGGAGCAGTTGTTTTCTTTACACCATTTTGTTTCCAATTCAAGGCATTGAGGAATGATATCAGGCGTCAGAGGAGTATACCGATAATTGTCATACTCTTGTCTGAACCGGTTGATATGATTTCTTTTCGGTTGATACTTTTTACCGACCAAATAAGCCAGATCGGAACGCAAATAGATGTAATCGAAATAATCCCGTTCGGGAATAAAACGGAATTTCCCGGGATAACTTTTCTCAAGTCTATTTTTCGCTTCGGGTGTTATTCCCAGAAAACATAGCGTATGCCCCATCGTGCGTGCGTCACACTCCAATAAATCGACCATCTCTTTCAATGATCCTTTTCCCAAAGGAATCATATAAGCCGGCCTATGATCTTCTATGTAAAAGCGGATTAACAGCGTATCTTCGACAATTGCATACTCACTGTTATACAGAAAACGCCAACTGCACATATTGGCAAAAGAAAAATCGCAGTTCCGAGAGTCACTATTAAGTGTGTATGTCGTTATTTTTTCTTTATCGGATAAAGTAATCGGTTTAAAAGGTATCATCGATTTTTTTTCTTATTTATACATCACTTTAAAATAACACGAATATACGATGAATTGTTGAAATACAACAAGAAGGTTCTTGAGATTTTAACCCCAACAAATATTTTCGTCCCAACAATCAATCGACATAAAAGAGATCAGACATGATTGCATCGGAAATAAAAAGGCCTTTCCGGGTCAGACGCAAACATTCTCCTGTGAGATTTAAATGACCAGACCGAATATAGCCGTCAGCTTGTTTCAGGCAATACAAATAACGATCATTCCCGTATAAAGACTTCACTTTGTTCAAATCCAATCCCCACATTGTACGTAACGATGTCATAACAAGATCGTTGTATAAATCGTCACGAGATAACGGTTCTACGGTATAGGCCATGCATCCCGATTCGATTTTGTCACAGTATGCCCGTAGATCGGCAACATTCCACGAACGTGTATATCCATCATAACTATGAGCCGATGCTCCGATACCTAAGTACGGGACATTCTGCCAATAAGCGGTATTATGACGCGAGTAACATCCGGGTAAAGCGAAATTGGAAATTTCATAATGTTCAAAACCTTCACAAGTAAGCCTGTCGATCAACAAATCGAACATTTGCAAAGCAAGATCATCGTCACACTCTTCGACTTTCCCCTCTTGCAATAATCTATACAAGACTGTACCTTGTTCATAAATCAAATTATATGCCGAAATATGCGGAACTTTCAAGGATATAGCCATTTCTATATTTTTTGCCCATGATTCGAGGGTCTGTCCCGGTAAACCGTATATCAGATCGATACTCAGGTTATCGAATCCTGAAGCTTGACATAATTTTACAGCCTCGACAGCTTGCAAGGAGGTATGCCTTCGGTTTAAAAAAGAGAGATCAGAGTCTTCGAAACTTTGAATTCCCATACTTATCCGGTTTATGGGCAGTGACGTCAGACCTTCGATATAACTTTCGGTAAGGTCATCCGGATTGACTTCTATCGTTACCTCCTTACACCGGCCCCAATCGATACCCGATAAACGATCGAACAGAGATTTCAACTCGGAGATCGTTAACTGTGAAGGCGTACCTCCCCCCAAATATACCGTATCGATACTCGACTCTCCCAATTCAGAACGCCGACTCTCCCACTCCATGGCTAATGCTCGAATATATCTCGCTTTTTGAGAAGTATCGACACCCGAATAAAAATCGCAATAAATACAACGCTTTTTACAAAAAGGAATATGTATATAAAGTCCGGCCATAGTTAAGAACAAAGATAGCATTTTTTTCAGAAGTTGCCCAAACGAAGATATACGGTGCTTAAAAACATTGTTTTCTAACACAATAGACAAATTGCTTTTTTCATTTTAATTATATAATTTGCGAACGCTCTGTGAAAATTCGCAGAGAAATTTACACATTGTTTCACCTTAAATCATGGTTGTTATGAAAGTATATCAATCTCATGAAATTAAAAACATCGCCCTGTTGGGAAGTAAAGGATCCGGGAAAACCACACTTGCAGAAGCTATGCTTTTCGAGTGTGGGGTTATAAAACGTAGAGGAACCGTAGATGCTCAAAACACGGTTTCTGACTATTTCCCGGTGGAACGAGAGTATGGTTATTCTGTGTTTTCCACCGTTTTTTATGCCGAATTCTTGGGTAAAAAATTAAATGTCATCGATTGTCCGGGATCGGACGATTTTGTTGGAAGCGCCATTACGGCTCTTAATGTTACCGATACCGGAGTGATTGTCGTCGATTCTCAATACGGTGTTGAGGTCGGGACACAGAATATATTCCGATACACAGACTCATTACACAAACCGGTAATCTTCGCCATGAACCAATTAGACGGAGAAAAAGCCGATTACGATAACACGATAGAACAACTTCGTGAATCTTTCGGAAATAAAATTGTACAAATACAATATCCGATTTCTTGCGGTGCCTCATTCAATGCCATGATTGATGTACTGAAAATGAAAATGTACAAATGGAAACCGGAAGGTGGAACTCCTGAAGTTTTGGAGATTCCCGAAGAAGAAAAAGATAAAGCGGCAGACCTGCATCAAAAATTGATCGAAGCGGCTGCAGAAAACGATGAAGGACTCATGGAAAAATTCTTCGATCAAGGGGTATTGACCGAAGACGAAATGCGCGAAGGTATCCGGAAAGGCTTGATAACCCGAAGCATGTTCCCTGTATTTTGTGTCAGCGCATTGCGGGATATGGGTGTACGCCGAATGATGGAATTCCTCGGAAACGTAGTTCCGTTTGTCGACGAAATGCCAAAACCGGTTGCAACAGACGGCACAGAGGTTGCACTCGATTCTAAAGGTCCCACCAGTTTATACTTTTTCAAAACAACAGTAGAACCCCATATCGGAGAAGTTTCTTATTTTAAAGTAATGTCAGGTACTGTAAAAGAAGGAGACGATCTGCAAAATATGAACCGCGGCAGCAAAGAACGTATAGCTCAAATGTTCTGCGTATGCGGACAAATAAGGACAAAAATAGAAGAATTAGTTGCCGGAGATATAGGTGCGACAGTAAAATTGAAAGATGTACGAACCGGAAATACTCTCGATGATAAAAATTGCGAATACATCTTTGACTTCGTAAAATATCCCGAACCCAAATACCAAAGAGCTATCAAGCCTGTCAATGAAGCTGACGCCGAAAAACTGAGCGAGATTCTTACTCGAATGCACGAAGAAGATCCTACGTGGATCATCGAGCAATCGAAAGAGCTAAAACAAACCATCGTTTCAGGACAAGGTGAGTTCCATTTGAGAACGTTGAAATGGCGTATCGAAAATAACGACAAAATTGCTGTCGAATATCAAGAGCCCAAAATACCTTATCGCGAAACCATCACAAAAGCTGCCCGGGCAGATTATCGTCACAAGAAACAATCGGGTGGCGCCGGACAGTTTGGCGAGGTACACTTGATCATCGAACCGTATTATGAAGGAATGCCAGCCCCGGAAAGTTACAAGTTCAATAATCAAGAGTATAAGATGAATGTGCGAGATACACAAGTAATCGATCTCGAATGGGGAGGAAAACTCGTATTTGTAAATTGTATTGTCGGCGGGGCTATCGATGCACGCTTTTTACCGGCGATATTGAAAGGATTGATGGATCGTATGGAACAAGGGCCATTGACCGGCTCTTATGCCCGTGATGTCAGAGTTTGTGTCTATGACGGGAAAATGCATCCGGTAGACTCAAACGAAATATCATTCCGTTTGGCCGGAAGAAATGCATTCAGTGAAGCCTTCAAAAATGCCGGACCTAAAATTCTGGAACCGATTTATGATGTCGAAGTTCTGGTTCCGTCAGATAAAATGGGTGATGTCATGAGCGACCTTCAAGGACGGCGCGCCATTATCATGGGAATGACAAGCGAAAAAGGTTTCGAAAAAATCAGCGCCAAAGTTCCTCTGAAAGAGATGGCTTCCTACTCTACTTCATTGAGTTCGATTACCGGAGGACGGTCATCATTTACAATGAAATATTCCTCGTACGAACTGGTTCCGTCTGATATTCAAGATAAATTATTGAAAGCATACGAAGCTTCACAAAGTGCAGAATAACAACACGGTATATACGAATTACCGCATTGTTAAATATTAATAAAAAGTCGTCAATAGCTTGACGACTTTTTTGCATTTAAACATTTATATGTTAAATTCGCACTGAAATGTTAAACAGATAATTCCTAAAAAAACTCTTTATTCTGTTAAACAAAAAGCAGACAAAGTTGTTTATCTAATAAAATTGTTGAAAATATTGGGGAATGAAAGGCAAAATTCAAAAAAAAATACTGAATCAAGCCTAAAAAAAACCGGATAAACGATTATGAAGAAATCGACGATATGGTTATTGGCAGGAATTATGGCGCTTACCTTTATTGGGTTGCTCTATATGCAAATCAGCTATATGGAAAATATGGTAAGGATGAGAAATGAGCAATTCTCCGAAGCGGTAAAGCGAAGCCTCTACGATGTATCGACTACTTTAGAAAAAGACGAAACAAAACGTTACTTAGCCGAAGACATCGAAGAGACACAGAAACGCCTGCTCTCGTTCGAACGAGGAACCAGCAAAACATTAAATAAAGATGTAATTTCAACGCACCACCAATTTTCGATTGTTTCTCCCGATGGTACTGTCTCGAACTTCAGTTTCAAAGAATTGACCAGTACCATAATGATGCAACCCCAAGTATCGGTTGCCCCCAAAGAAGATAACAATTCGATAACCAAGACCTATAAAGGGATGCAGGAGATGTTGAAAGGTCAATATCTTTACCAAAAAGGTTTATTGGACGAAGTCATACTCGATATTTTAAGTACGGCCAGCAACAAACCGATTATGGAACGGGTCGATGCAAGGAAGATAGAAAGTTATTTGAAATCGGAATTGCAAAATAACGGATTGAATATTCCATTCCAATATGCAATCATCAATAACAAGGGGAAAGCGGTTTACAACACACCCGAATATGCACCGGAAAAAGGATCGGCTCTATTTACCCAGATTATTTTTCCGAATGATCCGCCCAATCGGCTCAATTATTTGAAAGTTTATTTCCCGACAAAAAGCGATTATATTTTCAGTTCGATACGGTTCATGATCCCCTCTTTTGCTTTTACAATGGTAATGTTAATTACGTTTGTATTTACTATTGTCGTTGCATTCAGACAAAAGAAACTGACCGAGATGAAGAATGACTTCATCAATAACATGACTCACGAATTTAAAACACCTATATCGACCATCTCTTTAGCAGCACAAATGCTAAAAGATCCGGCAGTGGCCAAAAGTCCGCAGATGTTTCAACACATATCGGGAGTTATAAATGATGAGACCAAACGACTTCGCTTTCAGGTAGAGAAAGTACTGCAAATGTCTATGTTCGAAAGGCAAAAGACAATGATGAAACTCAATACGGTCGATGTAAACGGAATTATCACCAACGTAATGAGTACCTTCAAACTGAAGGTAGAAAAATACGGAGGTACGATAGAAGCCGATCTCGAAGCAGACGATGCATGGGTAAAAGTCGATGAGATGCACTTTACGAATGTAATTTTCAACTTATTGGACAATGCGGTAAAATATGCCCGGGAAGATGTTCCGCTGTCATTATTGATAAAAACCCGCATTTTGGAAAACGATAAAGTAGAAATATCTATCCAAGACAATGGCATCGGGATCAAAAAAGAAGATTTGAAAAAGATATTTGAGAAATTTTACCGGGTATCGACCGGGAACGTACATAATGTAAAAGGATTCGGATTAGGTTTGGCATATGTTCATAAAATCATACACGATTTGAACGGAACAATTCGAGCCGAAAGCGAACTGAATGTAGGAACGAAATTTATAATTATATTACCTCTAATAAAAAATAAATGATTATGGAAGAAAGATTGCGTATATTACTATGCGAAGATGATGAAAATCTTGGCATGTTATTAAGAGAATATTTACAAGCTAAAGGTTATGCGGCAGATCTTTTCTCTGACGGAGAAAGCGGATATAAAGCCTTTTTAAAGGGTAAATACGATTTATGTGTACTGGATGTAATGATGCCTAAAAAAGACGGCTTTACACTCGCACAAGAAATAAGAACGATCAATAGCGAAGTCCCCATTATCTTCTTGACCGCAAAATCGCTCAAAGAAGATATTCTCGAAGGATTTAAAATCGGTGCGGATGACTATATCACCAAACCGTTCAGCATGGAAGAATTGGTATTCAGAATCGAAGCGATCTTGCGCCGGGTAAAAGGGAAAAAAGGAAAAGAAGTTACGATGTACAAAATCGGGAATTTTACATTCGATACCCAGAAGCAAGTTTTGTCTATCGGTGATAAAGTTACCAAACTGACTACCAAAGAATCAGAGTTACTGAGTTTATTGTGTGCTCATGTAAATGAGATACTGGAACGTAATTTTGCTTTAAAAACAATCTGGATCGATGATAACTATTTCAATGCCCGCAGTATGGATGTTTATATTACCAAATTGCGTAAGCATCTGAAAGATGATCCTTCGATCGAAATTATCAATATCCACGGTAAAGGATACAAACTTATCGCTCCGGATATTGAAGTCAAGACTAAATAATTATATCCACTCAAAAAAGCATGAGGCTGTTTCCGCGTGGAGGCAGCCTCATTTATCAATTGGCGCAAAGATTCTTCCCCTCATTTATTCCCTTAAACTTTAAAAACAAAGTCTTCAGTCGGATTTTGGCACTAACTATCCCGAAAAACAGAGTTTTCCTTATCTACTTAAAATGACAATAAAAATGGAAATTATTCATAACCCGACAGAAAAAATATTCAGTACGACAGTAAACGGACATACCGGATATGTCAATTATCAAATCGAAAATGGAGAGTTTAACATTCTCCACACAATAGTCCCCTCACAAATCGAGGGACAAGGGATTGCCTCTCAACTGGTTAAAGCAGCATACGATTATGCTCTTCAAAATAATCTCAAACCGGCAGCAACATGTTCTTATGCCATATTGTGGTTGCAAAAACATCCTGAATACATCGGGGACAACAACTTTAATAAATAAATCAGATAATCTATCGAATATAAAAACAGCTATAACAAGTTTTCTTTGCGAAATGTTATAGCTGTTTTTTTTACAAATAAAAAAATCGAGGTTCAAATTAAAAGGTTTTCGGCTCTCTCAGATTGAGTTTTTTGACATAACCTCCTCTGCGACCTCTTAATATCGATTTTACAACCACTTTTTCTTTTTCTGTTTTTTGTTACTCAAATGTTCACCATCAATAGATCCATATCCATAAGCAGATGAATAGCTATATTTAGAACCGTAACCATAGCCATAACCATAGCCGTATTTTCTGTAACTATAAGACTGAGTACGCATATCGACAGCATTAACAATCAAATAGGTTGACGTCAATCGTTTATCTGCCACATAACCGTTCAATAACGCCAAATATTTTTTAGAAGAATAATTGGCTCTCAGCACATACAGGTTAATATCGGCCAAACGGTTTAACAGGAAAGTATCGGAGACCATTCCTACCGGAGCCGTATCGACAATAATATAATCGTACTTTTCGCGTAATATTTCAAATATAGCGTCCAGACGAGAGCTTGTAAGCATTTCGTTCGGATTGGGAGGAATCGGACCAGCCGGTAACAAATCTAAATTTTCAGACATTCCCGAAGGGATTATCAATGTATTCAAATCGGTTTCTTGCCCGGATAAAAAAGAGGTAATTCCCTTATTGGTTACAATCGAAAAATGCTTTTTCAATTGAGGACGACGAATATCCAACCCAACCAATATGACTTTTTTGTTAGTCAAGGCAAAACTTAGAGCCAAATTCATCGAGAAAAAAGTTTTTCCTTCCTGCGTAACGGTCGACGTAACATTTATGACTTTCTTATTGGGCTCATTCAAAATAAACTGAATGTTATTACGAACCAGACGGAAAAGTTCGACAATAGGAGTTGTTGCCTTTGCCTTTACGACAAACTGATCATCTGTATCATTTTTTGCGATTTCTCCCAAAACCGGGACAGAAGTCAATCGCTCTACATCTATACGGTCTTTAAATTTGACATTGAAGAGATCTCTCAAGAAAATAATCAATGCCGGTATAGCCAGACCAAACACGAATGCAATCAAAAAAGTTTTGGGTTTGTTCGGTTCTACCGGAGCACCCGTCACGTCAGGCGCATCGACAATACTTGCAACAGGAACTGTCAATGTTTTATTTAAAGAATTCTCTTCTCTTTTCTCCAATAAAAAGATATAAAGTTTGTCTTTTATCGATTGCTGACGCATAATTTCTGTCAACTTCCTTTCGACTTCAGGAACAGAAGCCACCATATTGTTGAGTTGATTATTTTTATCTTGCAAATCTTTTTTCTCTATAGATAATCCTTTACGTGTAGTTACAATTCCGCTTAGAACACCTTTTCTCAAATCTGCAATATCATGATTCAAGTCGGTAATCAGAGGACTGCTTTCTGAAGATGAACGCAATAAGCGTTCACGGACAAGGAGCATTTGATTATATTGATTGATCAGCTCAGCAAACCGGGCATCTGTAATTCCCAAATAGGGAATCGGGATATATTCATTTTGCGGGTCTGATACAAATTGTTCTACATAATCGACCAAATTTAATTGAGTCTCCAATTCAAATAATCTTTTTTCTATTTCAGACAACTCTGTCGTAAACTTTTCCCCCTCATTTTTTATGTCCGTCAGCTTATGAGTTTTTCGAAAATCTTCGGCTTGTTTTTCGACAGTTCCCAATTCTTGCGATATAGCGACAATACGTTCATCGATAAATTTTTCAGTATTCAAAGCCACCCGATTTTTTTCGGCCATACTCAATTCGTTATAATAAAATACAACACGCTGAAGGATGTCTTTTGCTTTTTCGATATTAAACGTATTCAATGAAAGAGTCAATATTGTCGATCCTTTGCTCGATATATCTGCGACAATGGCTTTTGAAAGGTAATTGGCTATATTCCGAGGATTCGAAACTGTAATCATGACATTTTCTTTAAGAGCCGGAGCCGCATAATTACGATTCAAAACAAAGGATATACCATCCATATCTACCGGAAGAGGAGTACTTGTTAATGTCAATGTTTTATTTGTCCCTTTATAAGAGAGTTCAACCTCATAATTCCCATTCGACTTTGGAGTAGCATTTACGACTATCGGAGATTGAAGATTCCGTACCGCAACACTATCGATCGATAATTCTATCGGTGTATTATTGTAAAGATCGATCTTGCGCATTCCCTTTTTCGTCGTATAGCTCGTATATAGTTTCAAATCCATAACGACTTGATGCATCACATTTTTGGAGCGCATAATTTCAACCTCGTTCTCGATATTATTACTAACCGATCCCATTCCAAGACTCTCCATCATCAACAAATCGGGAGTAGCTCCGCTCTTATCATTCTTCATCAGAACAGAGGTAGTAACTTTATAAACATCATTTTCTCGGGCCAATATAAAAAATGCAATACCCATAGCAATGATGATACTGGCAACAAACCATTTCCAATGCACCAAATAATTAAAAAGAATTTCTCTAAAATCGGCCGGTTTATTTTGCTCTTCTTGCGAAAGAATCTCTTTTGAATCCATCCAGAACAGTATTAACGAGTTAAAGTAACCATAATATTAGCAATACTCAGTAAGGTAGAAAGAACACTCAGGCTCAAGGTCAATAACGGCGGAACCGTATAGGCGGCACGAGCTTTCGATTTATTCGGTTCGACATACAATATATCGTTCTGCTGTAAATAAAAATATGGCGAAAACAATAAATTCGGGTCATTCAAATTGATACGGGCCACTTCTTTAGAACCATCTCCCTTGAAACGAATAAGCAGTATATTGTCACGACGCCCGGTAAGCTGTAAATCTCCAGCCATGGCAACGGCTTCCAATACCGAAATCCGTTCATTCGGAACATTATAAATATTCGGTACTTTTACTTCTCCCAATACAGCTATTTTAAAATTTTCAACACGAATCGTAACGGTCGGTTCTTTTTTTACATATTGGGGATATATTTTCGACTTTATAAATTCTTCGGCTTCGTTTCGAGTCATTCCCCCAACATTCAATTTACCGATAATCGGGAAATCGATTATTCCTTTATTATCTACAAGATAAGTTGCATTCGAGGATGTCGGAGTACTATTTTCGACAGAGCTTGTTGAACCAGAAAATGTTTTATTAAAAATCGACACCGATTCCGGATTATCAGAACCCACAGTAATCGACAATAGATCTCCGGGAACAATACGAGGATCGGCCAATAAAGTTTTTTGCTGCAAAACTTCGACAGGGAGACTTTCAACCTCTTGTAAATAAGCGACTTGTTTTGTCTCATTGCAAGAGATCAAAAACATTGCGAAAAAAGCTAATAGCGTTAGATTTTTCATTCCAAAATATCAATATAGGAGTAAAACAACACCAATAATTAAATGAGTATACGTTGGCAAAATAATCCCCAAAAATGCCACACAATTTATGTTCTTACTTAAATAAAATAATAATCCCTTCGGAAGCAAAGATAATAAATAGCCTACTATTTACCAATAATATTGATTAAAAAAACAGCTTTTGGGGAAATCTCCCAAAGCTGTTTTTTTTATTTCATTTTTTATTAAAGTCGGCATATAATAATTCACATCATCCTGAAGATTATCAGAAATTATATTGCACCATTGCTTGAATACGATTTGCATGCCCGTCATTTTTATCCATATTCACACGACGGCCATATAAATATTCGATTCCCAACTGACAGTTCGGGGTCAAATTCCAGAATATGTTTCCAACGGCATATTGCCCATATTTATATCCTTCGGCATTATAATAACCGTTTTTAGAATACAAACGCACCTGACTATACGATGCCGAAGCAAAACATCGAGGTGTAAAATTATATTTTATTCCTCCCAAGAAAGCAAAAGCCGGCAAAGTTTGCAAACGTCCGGTACAATGAATATCAGGGACAAGGTCAAGATTATTACCATTCAGGTCATCGATATATTGAGAAATTCCTTCTCCATAAGTTCCCTGATAATAGAATGTAAAGTTCGGGAATAAAGTTGCCAATCCGCTTAATTGAGCTCCCCACGCTGCTAACGTATGATTTTTTCCGGAATTCATATTCCGATAACTCAACCCCCGAAAAATTCCGGTAGCTCGTATATGGCCCGATGCACCCCAACTATACTGCACATATCCCGGTATATCGGGTACCCGGGGCTTGACTTCACAAGATTTCACGCCATAAGTAATTCCCGGAATAGGATTTTCTACGGCAATGGCAACTTCCCAATGCTTATTGATCGGGTAAGTGTACCGTATTTGAACATTTCTTAAAGCCGTATTGGCATTAGGCCCTTCAAAATCGATAGTCGGTGGAATGGATGCCAAATCAGAGAAAGTACTCCACGACTGGCCTACTAAAAATCCCCTTGCCGAGAAATATGCTTGAAGTAATCTTAATGAATGATTATCACCTCGAAAATCTGTTTCGATATAGGCTGAGAATTTCCCCAAAACACGATTTTTCCCCACCAATTTCAAAAAGAGCCGGGAGGTCGAAGCATCCATCTGATATTGGCTCTTTGCGGCAGGATCTTCCGGAACCGGTATATCGTAAGGGACAAAATCTACATTATCGGAAATACCTCTGAAATCATACGAAGTTGTAAGTCTTACATATCCGCCGATTCCTAAAGCCATTTTATGTTTTTGATCTATTAAAAGAAAACGAGGGGCACTCGGATCTTGAAAATGTAAAGACTGTGTCTCCTCAAATATATCGATAATATCTTTATGTCCTTTTCCTGTCAGGATAACAAAATCTTCCCCGTAAAGCACAGGAGCTTTCTTTTTACGGGCCTGAAGCGGCATAAACAAACTCAATAAAACGGCTATAAAACAGATTTTAAATATTTTCTCCATAATTGCAATTTTTAAATCAATCTGAGAAAATAAACAATATTCAATCCTTAAATGTTCCCTTTCGTTTTTGATATAACACCTTTATAAAATATTATAAAAAAAGCATCCCCTATTTAAGAAATAAAGGATGCTGTTTTTTTAGGAAAATTTGTTATTCCCACTCGATTGTGGCCGGTGGTTTAGAGCTGATGTCATAAACTACCCGATTCACACCTTTTACCTTATTGATAATTTCATTTGATATTTTAGCAAGAAATTCATATGGGAGTTTTGCCCAATCTGCGGTCATGGCATCAGTAGAGGTCACCGCACGCAGAGCGACAGCGCGCTCGTAGGTACGCTCATCTCCCATCACGCCGACCGACTGCACAGGCAGCAAAATAACGCCGGCCTGCCAAACTTGATCGTATAATCCCCATTCTCGAAGTCCACGAATAAAAATATCATCGGCATTTTGCAGTATCGAGACTTTCTCCGGAGTAATATCACCTAATATACGCACAGCCAATCCGGGTCCGGGGAACGGATGCCGTGTGATCAGATGTTCCATCATTCCCAATTCTCTACCAACCCGACGCACTTCATCTTTAAACAATAACCGAAGCGGTTCACACAATTTCAATTTCATTTTTTCAGGAAGTCCGCCAACGTTATGGTGACTCTTTATTACAGTACCTGTTATAGAAAGCGACTCTATACAGTCGGGATAGATCGTCCCTTGAGCCAACCATTTTACATCTTTTATTTTACGGGCTTCTTCATCGAAAACATCGATAAAACCTTTACCGATAATTTTTCTTTTGCGTTCGGGCTCCACTACCCCGGCCAATTCGCTGAAAAATTTGGCATGTGCATTTACACCGATTACATTCAATCCGAGATGCTCGTAGTCTCTCATCACATTCTCAAACTCATTTTTACGAAGCATACCGTGATCTACAAAAATACAGGTAAGATTGTTTCCGATCGCTTTGTTCAGCAAAACCGCAGCGACAGAAGAGTCGACTCCACCGGAAAGAGCAAGAATCACTTTATCATTGCCTAACTGCTCTCTTAATTGCGCTACCGTGGTTTCAATAAAAGACGAGGGAGACCAGTCTTGTTTGCAACCGCAAATATCCACTACGAAATTGCGTAACAGTTGAGCTCCTTCTTCGGTATGATACACTTCAGGATGGAATTGTACACCCCATATATTTTCATTTTCGACTTGATAGGCTGCAATATTTACCTCATCGGTTGAAGCTATGACTTTAAAATTCGAAGGAATCGACGTTATCGTATCGCCATGAGACATCCAAACCTGCGTATTCTTTTTTAGTCCTTTAAATAATTGATTATTTTCGGAAAACGAAGACAAATGAGCTCGTCCGTATTCCCGAGTTCCTGCCGGTTCTACCGTTCCTCCGTTACTATAAGCCATAAACTGAGCGCCATAGCAAATGCCCAAAATGGGATATTTACCCCATATCTGACTCAGATCAAGTTTAAAAGCATCTTTGTCATAAACTGAAAACGGGCTACCGGAAAGGATTACCCCTTTCACCGCCGGGTCATCTTTGGGAAATTTGTTATACGGAAGAATTTCACAGTAGGTATCCAGTTCACGTACACGCCGTCCGATAAGCTGTGTCGTTTGGGAACCGAAATCGAGAATTATAATTTTTTCCTGCATATGATATGGTATGTATATAAGATTATTATATTTTTCGCCCTGCAAATGTAATCATAAGGAGATAAATTCGCAACTGCTATTATTGCAACAAAGATTCTATCCGGGCCTTTGTCCCTACGATCCAAAGCATATCGGATTCTTTTAATACAGTATTGCCAGTCGGAGCCAGAAAAGACCCATCCATACGTTCTATTCCGACGACAAGACACGAATCTTTTTCTCTGATTCCCGATTGGGCAATTGTTTTCCCGACTAAAGGAGAATTTTCCGGAATAACGATACGCTCCAATTCAAAGTGTTCTTCATTCTCCTCTTCGGTTACAGAAGATTCTTCCGGTTCTACCGCCTCAAGAAATTTCTGTATTTGTTCGTCTGTACCGATTACACTCACAACATCTCCGGGGAAAAGACGACTATCCCCTTTCGGAATATTTATCCGTTTCGTGCCTCTCTTTATACTCACAATATTGACCCCATACTCTTTACGGATATTTGCATCTTCTAAACGTTTTCCGATAAAAGAACATTCTCCATTTACTTCGATATGGGCTAAATGCATATCCCGGACCAAATTTTTACCTGTACGACGCAACTCCCGTTCATTCAAGTTATCCATAAACTTTCCTTCAAGCGAAACGATTTGCCGTTGCAATCTTTTTGACATCAATAACATGACGACAATAAATAGAATTACGCCCAACAGTACTCCTATCCGCTGTGAATAAGCCGCAGATAAGAAATAGATGACAAAGCCCAGCCCTATAAAGAAACGAAATATAACCATAAAGAAAAAAGGGACTTGATTTGCCCGTTTATTTTCTTTCAACGCCAACAACTTACGGCTATTGATTCGTTTCATTGTCAATCCCCACAGGAAAGGCAACATGACCAAAAGGGTAATGCCCACTCCGATATAATTTCCCCAAGCAGAAGGTATCAACTCTTTCATCAGCGGTAAGAACCAAGAAAGGGAGAGTAAAATAATACCAATAAGGATTGTTGAATAGAGAGCTATCTTACCTAAATAAACCGCCAATACCCTTTTCCATGTATTCTCAGGCTGTACAGCCGACGCATTGGCACTATACCGTTCGAGAATAAAATTTAATTTTTCCGGCAAATGTTTTTCCACCCAGTCTGCAACCGGATCGGAAAGTTTGATAAAATAAGGGGTTGTAAAGGTCGTTATAACCGATACAGCAACAACAATCGGATATAAAAATCCATCGATCACTTTCAGTGACATACCCAACGTTGCAATAATAAATGCGAATTCTCCGATCTGAGAGAGGCTGAATCCCGATTTTATGGCAATCTTTAACGGTTGCCCCGAAATCAACATACCACTTGTACCAAAAAATATTTGTCCGACAATCACAACCAACGAAAGAATAATGATGGGGATTGCATATTGTACCAAAGATTCGGGACTGACAAGCATACCGACCGAGATAAAGAATACGGCTCCGAACAGATCTTTAACGGGCTGCACGACTTTTTCGATTCGTTCGGCCTCATTCGTGCCGGCCAGAATAGAACCCATAACAAATGCTCCTAAGGCTGACGAAAAGCCCGCATACGATGCCAACACGACCATTCCCAGACACAGCCCCATGGAAACGACCAGCAACGTTTCAGAATTAAGGAAACGCCTTGCTTTTTTTAAAAAAGTCGGTAAAACAAAAATACCGATCAAGAACCATGTTATGAGAAAGAAAGCCAATTTCAATATACTGAAAAGCAACTCAGAACCTTCCAATTCATTATTTACGGCAATCGAGGACAGAAGTACCATCATCAAAACAGCAAACAGGTCTTCAACGATGAGTACTCCGAATACAATTGTCGTAAACTGCTGTTTTCGCATATTTAAGTCGGTAATTGCTTTAATAATGATCGTTGTAGACGACATGGAGAGCATTCCACCCAAGAAGATACTATCCAAATAGGTAAAATGCAAAAGCCTTCCGGCAGCATACCCCAACAGCATCATTCCGATAACAATAACCAAAGCGGTTATCACCGCCGAACCGCCAACATTGATAAGCTTTCGGAAACTAAATTCTAACCCTAACGAAAATAATAAAACGATAATCCCAATTTCAGCCCAAATATTAATATTTGCGACGTCTGTTACCGTAGGCAAAAACGAGAAATGTGGCCCTGCCAAAAAACCGGCAACTATATATCCCAAGACTACCGGCTGTTTCATCCATTTAAATAGCAGGGTTGTTATTCCTGCCAACACAAGAATCAAAGCCAAGTCTGAAATAAGCGGATCCAAATGATTCATATTGTTAAACTATAAAATTGCAAGTGTTGTTTTATAAACTTCGACGTCTATTCCTCCCATTTTTCTATAATTCCTACAATAGAAAAAATCTTTCTAAAATTACTTTTTTTAAGTCGGACAAAAACTTAAACAATCCTTAAATAATGACAAACATGGTATATTCACCCCAATAAAAAAACAGAAAACTACTATGTGCTCTATAATAGATTTTCTGTTTCACGCCATCGCAATTTTTTTTTTAAAATTCAGAGGTAAAATGGAATTTTATTTTCGGAAAATCTGTTTGCGCCATTTGTAACACATAATTAGAATCGGCAAGAAATACATCTCGATCTTCTTTATCTTTTGCCATAAACTGATATTTCCGCTTTTTAAAATTCTCTAAGGCCTCAGCATCATCGCTCTCAATCCAACAGGCTTTATAAAGACTGATAGGTTCCCATTTGCATTGGGCTCCATATTCATGCAACAGGCGATATTGAATGACTTCAAATTGCAATTGACCGACTGTTCCGATAATCTTACGTCCGTTAAATTGATTGACAAACAACTGAGCCACACCTTCATCCATTAACTGATCTATTCCTTTGTTCAATTGTTTGGTCTTCATCGGGTCGGTATTTTCGATATATTTGAACATTTCCGGCGAGAAACTGGGTAATCCCTTAAAATGCAACTCTTCTCCTGCCGTCAATGTATCTCCGATCTTAAAATTCCCGGTATCGGGTAATCCGACAATATCCCCGGGATAAGCCTCATCGACGGTAGATTTTCGTTGTGCCATAAATGCTGTGGGACTCGAAAACTTCATAAACTTGCCATTTCGCACATGTTTATAGTTTGCATTCCGTTCAAACTTTCCGGAACAGACTTTTACAAAGGCAATGCAACTACGGTGATTCGGGTCCATATTGGCATGTATCTTAAATACAAATCCAGAAAAGTTCTCTTCCTCGGGTTTAACGATTCTTTCCACAGCTTGTACCGGTCTGGGAGAAGGAGCTATTTTAACAAAA
Organism: uncultured Bacteroidales bacterium; assembly: GCA_949297285.1. GTDB lineage: Bacteria > Bacteroidota > Bacteroidia > Bacteroidales > Coprobacteraceae > Coprobacter. The sequence continues at coordinate 5,979 of CASFRL010000008.1, read as the reverse complement.
CAGTCCAATAACTCTTTCACTCCGAAATTGTTTAATGCCGAACCGAAGAAAACCGGCGCCAAATTACCTTTTAAATAATCGGAAACGTTAAATTCGGGATACACTCCTGCGATCAACTCCAAATCAGAACGAAGTTTGGAAGCGTCGTCCGAACCGATATATTTTTCTAACTCGGGATTATCGATATCCTTAAATTCGACCGATTCGGTAACCACTTGTTTACTGGGCGTGTATAAATTCAGACTTTCTTCGTATATATTATATACCCCTTTAAAGCGCTGTCCCATGTTGATAGGCCAACTCAACGGGCGTACACCGATCTTCAGTTCCGCTTCCAGTTCATCCAGCAAATCGAAAGGATCTTGACCTTCACGGTCTAACTTATTTACAAATACAATTACCGGCGTATTGCGCATGCGACAAACTTCCATCAGTTTACGGGTTTGCATTTCAACACCTTTTGCGGCATCGACTACAATGATTACACTATCTACGGCCGTCAATGTACGATAAGTATCTTCAGCGAAATCTTGGTGTCCGGGAGTATCCAGAATATTGATTTTATAATCTCCGTAATTAAATCCCATCACCGAGGTTGCAACCGAGATTCCTCTCTGTTTTTCAATTTCCATCCAGTCTGATGTTGCCGTTTTCTTTATCTTGTTCGATTTAACAGCTCCTGCTACATGGATTGCACCTCCAAACAATAACAGTTTCTCGGTCAAGGTCGTTTTTCCGGCATCCGGATGACTGATAATAGCAAAAGTTCTTCTTTTTTGTATTTCTTCGGTTATCGTAGCCACTTTATAATAATTATTTCATTAACAAATCGATACATTTTACAAGACTATCTTCCCAATAAGGTACAGAAACCCGATATGTCTCCTTTATTTTCTTTTTATTCATCACGCTATAAAACGGGCGTGTTGCTCTCGCCGGATATTCGTTTCCTTCTATGGGATAGACTTTACAAGTTGTAATTCCGGCTATGCGATGTATGGTTTTAGTGAAATCATACCAACTGCAAACTCCTTCGTTCGAGAAATTATAAACACCGGGAACGAATATGCCGCTATCGATGATCGTCATTATCGCTTTTGCCAAATCTGCGGCATACGTAGGTGTCCCTATCTGATCGAAAACGACACTCAGTTTTTCTTTTTCTCTACCGAGACGAATCATCGTTTTCACAAAATTGTTACCATAAGCGGAATATAGCCAAGAGGTTCGCAAAACAACAGCATCGGAACAATTGTCGAACAACAGGTGCTCGCCTTCGAGTTTTGTTATCCCATATACCGAGCATGGCGATGTCTCATCATCTTCGGTATAAGGTTTATAATGTACGCCACTATATACATAATCCGTAGAAATATGTATAACCTTACCGTGATTCACGGACGCCGCTTTTGCCAGATTCGCTACGGCTAACGCATTTATTTTCCGGCAAACAATTTCGTCATCCTCGGCTTTATCGACAGCAGTATATGCGGCACAATTAACAATAAACTCGATACCGTTATCTCCGACATAGGCCAATACCGAGTCTAAGTCGGTAATGTCCAATTCTTTCACATCGGTAAAGAAAAACAGGTTTCGTTTATCGCTTTCGGACAAGCAACGCATTTCATTACCTAACTGCCCATTAGCACCGGTTACTAAAATCCTTGCCATGTTTTTTTATAATTTACAATTCCAAATCTCCGGCCTTTTCTTGTTTATATTTCTCGGACAACAGAGCTAAGAAAGTCGTTATCTGTTTCACAGCCTTCTGTGTTTGTTCCGAAATCTCCTTCTTCTGCAAACGAAGCATCAAGACTCCATAAAGCGCGTTAAAACAAGTCTCGATTTCTCCAATTTCCCGATTGCCGTTTTTTGCCCTTAACTCTACGATATAAGGAAGCGTTTTGAAAAAGGTTGCCCCATAAAACGGTTCTTTGGGAGACTTCAATAAAGCCAGATGCAAATCGGTGAGATCAATAATAACATTTTTATTCAACTGAAGATGTCCACTTTCTACCACTTCTTCACGCCTCATCATATCTATGAGGCTTTCATACCATTCATGAATTTCTTTCTTTTTCTCGTCCGGAACATCATATTTAGAAATTATCTGCTCATCGATGGCATCGATATCCAATTTATACGCCCGTATAATATCTTCGATCTGCCACATATAAAGCAAATATTCGGCTATATTTTCTTTTTTCTTTTGACTGGCTATTATCATATCTCAAAAATTATTCCGGCTACTTATAAACAACGCGTTATCAGCGAACTCCTGCTAATTTTTCAAAAATGGTATAAAACTCTTTGTCATTCACCCCTAAGTGCCGGCAAGCCAAACGGGCTGCATTAACATCGCTCAGAAATTCTTCGTCGAACGACGGAATAGCGACTTGCCCGTATCGGGTTTCCAATTCGACATTATTCCCATTTTTCACGATTGGATGCGGCAAATAAGGGACAGCTGTTATATCTTCTCTGACAGTATCAGCCAATTCTTGCAACAAAGGGATATTCTGATTATATATAAACTTGCCGTCCCGCTCGATCGATGAAACCATCTCTTTCCAAAAATCTACATAAGACTCGAACGTCGGGTGAATTTTTGTCGGATGCCACAACAAATCGGACATAATCAATATATGCGGTTTATATTGTTGATGAGCCAATGGTTTCTCTTCAAGAAAAGCATCTCCCTCTAACAGCGAAATACGGGCATCATAACTTAGAAAAATCCGTTTATCCTGATCGGGAATCTTATTTAATGCGACATAGTCGCAACGCATATTCTGTTTACGAAAAGCTCTAAGCACCATGCTCATAATTCGGTTCGGATGCCGTGGATTACAAAAAACCAATCGGGTTTTATCCTTTGCCATTCTTAAAACGACCTCCGGAACAGAAAGCACCAATAAGCCGGATTCTTTTGCACGAATAAGTTCTGGATGGTCAGAAACCGACTGCAATGGAGCAACAACCAAATCGATCTTTTCTTTAAAAGGATCGGTTACCGGTTGTAATTCTGCCAAAAGAATATGTTTTTCTCTCAGCATATCGGCTTCAACTCCCATAATATCCACTCCGGAACAACTGACACTATATCCTTTCTCCGACAAAGCCACAGCCAAACGAAACATATATGTGTCTCCAAGGGATATAATATGAACTCTTTTCATGTATTTTCTCTCTACTAATAATTATTCTACCCTAAAGAAATATACAGATAATTACATCAATTGTTCGTCATTATCCAGTATTTATTATTTCTCAGGATACTCCTCCAAAATTGAGGACAAAGTTAATATAATAGAACGAAGCTACACAGAAATGGGGCAAGTTTTTTCGATGTAAAAACGATGAAATAGTTATCAAATTAGTAATCAAGTTCATTGAAATCGAATATGATAATTCCAAATCAAATCTTTTCGTTCAGCATATTTGCAAGATAAATAAACATGCTCTAATTCGGCGAAAATAAGTGCATCGGCATTTGCGACCCATTGTCGAAAGAGCGTATTGGGTTTATAAACATCGATCGATTGCAACAGCGCACTTAAATCGAAACTGTCAGAGACAATACCGGCTCCTACCCTCAAAGCATCGAAAGCATTGCATTCCTGCTCGATATGTGCAGGCACCATCAACACCGGCTTTTGCAGATACAACGCTTCACAGACCGATTCGAATCCGGCAGTAGTCGAATAGGCTTTACATGCCGCCATTTGTTCTAAAAACGATTTATCATTAATCCGGAATAAAGAGAAAGTATCAGAAATTTCCATTTTTTCGGCCGCACTCTTTCTATCCCAGAAAAAATGCAGTTTTTCTTCAGGATTATGTTCATGCCATTTGCTTATTTCAGAAAGATAACCGCTATTCAACATATAGCCCAATATATAATCTCCTGTTACAGGTTTTAGGCGGGTAACTTCAGAACGCAACAACGGAGGGACAACTACTATATGATGGTACTCATCATCATTCATGGGGTAGAAAGAAAGAGCCAACCGGCATTTGGCACCCATACTGGTAAGCCGGGTAAAAAAGCGCAGAAGAAAAAGTTCGACAGGAGATTTTTTTGGGAAACGGAATTTCCGATGCAAAAACATATACTGATGCCCGATGCAAACCATCGGAACCGAAAGTGGCATAAACAAATAGGTCAATCCGGTCAACAATTCATAAAAATTAAGTACGATATCCGGATCATACCGTTTTATCTGCTTCCGTATAAAATACATATTCGAGATAAAAACAGGCAATCGCAACAAATTATAAAAAATGCTTTTACACAATCCGGGACGCTTATTTTGTGCCGCGGGCAAGAAATTGGGACTTTCGAACGGTATGACAGGGGCTGTCGCCTGATCTAAAAAATAGCCCGGCAACTCTCTTACCGAACTTTTCCCGACCAAAAAAGCGGCTATTTCATCTCCTCTCATCCGTAGTCGTTCCTGCATGACCAATGCTTGCGTAAAATGTCCTCGGCCTTCACCTTGTACGATAAACAGATATTTCATAACATCACACGTTAACAGAATAATATAAATCTCAACGATCAACAAGCTTTCTTGTCGGGTATTTCATTTTCGAGCAGGCACTCTTTATAGCGATATATCTCCCACGAACCGTCCGTGTGTTCGATCAAGGCACTCAGAGACTCTACCCAGTCGCCCGAATTAAGATAACGGACATTGCCATACCATGTATCTGCAGGTTGGTGGATATGTCCGCAGATAATACCGTCAAAATGACGAGCCGCAGCAAGAGCCGTAAGCTCCCGTTCAAAATCCGAAATATAAGATACGGCCGATTTTACTTTGTGTTTGACCGATTGAGAAAATGAATAATAAGGTTTCCCTTGTTTACGCCGATAATTATTCAATATTCGATTTATCCACAACAGAACCGAATATCCATAGTCGCCAAGTTTAGCCAACCAGACCAAATGCGTGCTGACATTGTCGAATATATCTCCATGTGTCACATAATAACGCTTTCCCTGAGATACATGTATATAATCTTTTACCAACGAAATAGACGAAAGCGACAAAGGCAATATCTTGTCTAAAAAATCATCATGATTTCCTCGGACATAAATTACCTTTGTCCCATGCTTTTCCATCATTTTCATGATCACTTTTACAAGATCCGTATAAGATTGTTTCCAACGTCCGAAAGGATTTCGCTGTAATTTCCAACCGTCCAGAATATCGCCATTCAGGATAAGTTTATCACAATCGATATTTTTTAGGAAATAGGTCAACTCTTTTACTTTTGCATGTTCTGATCCGATATGTACATCTGACAGAATCACCGTAGAGACTTTTGTTCTTATCATACCATCTTAATTTTACGTAAGCAAAAGAACATCAGTTATATTTCTGACATATTACAAAACTGTTTGTTTCTTATTTCAAGAAAATCTATCGGGCGATTAAATCATAAATTATGTAAAACACGATTTTTTATTTTACATTTAAAATTACTTCCTTTATATTTGGATTGTAAGATCGATAATGTTGTTTATAAAACAACCTATTCAAAAATCTCTTTAAAAAATTTTCGCCATGAGGACATTATTATCTATTCTATTTTTAGGAATCATAGCTTGTGGTAATATTCAAGCAAAAGAACTGAAAACGATACAACTGAACGCCCCGGATACCCAACGGGGAGATGCTGTCATGACCGCACTGAAAAACAGGAAATCGACCCGTGAATTTTCGACAAAAGAGTTAAGTTTGAAAGACCTCTCAGATCTTTGTTGGGCGGCAAACGGCATCAATCGTCCCGAGTCGGGGAAAAGAACTGCCCCTTCGGCCATGAACCGACAAGACATAAAAGTATATGTTTGCATGGCAGACGGCAATTATTTGTATAATCCTCAAAAAAATACACTCGAGCCCATCAGTACAGGAGACGTAAGGCCGGTAAAAGCACCGGTATGCCTTATTCTGGTTTCTGACACAA
>CASFRL010000007.1 GCA_949297285.1 uncultured Bacteroidales bacterium | reverse complement strand
TGCGGTCTCTGCAATTCTTGCAGGAGCGAGCTACTGTACTTCTGTTGGAGAAAAGATTGTCGCCAAAGTGACAAACAGCGACACTCAAATCGAACAGCAGCAAGAACAGACGTTGGTGCTGGAACAGTCCTCTGCCGAGTTTAATTTACTCGCAAGCCACAGTTCCCATAGCTCACATAGTTCGCATAGTTCCCACAGCTCGCACAGTTCACACAGTTCACACAGTTCACATAGCTCGCATTATTCCAGCTATTAAGAATCTGTAATCTTTTCAATGGGAGGGATGATTTCTCTCCCATTTTATGTTTAATAAATATCATTCACTACCTTTGCTCAATCTAATAACAATCAATTATGAGTGAACAGAAAAAAGAAAATGGGAATCAAATATTGGACAATATTAGGTTTTCAACAACAAAACTTATTGTTACAAAAAACTCAGGTGGAATTAGTATAGGCACAGGTTTTTTCTTTTATTTAAGAAAAAATGAAACATATATTTGGCCATTATTGGTAACTAATAAACATCTAATAGCAGACTGGAAGTTTATCAGCTTTAATGTTTTAAAGGCTGATCAGGAAGGTAATCCTCTAATTGGTGATTCGGAAAAATTTACAATACAAAATTCTGATGGTTCATGGATCTCTCATCCTAATGTAGATCTAAGCATATTTCCCATCAATAGCTTGATCGAGAAAAAGCAAAAATCTGGCATAAAGTTATATTGCAAATTTATTCAAGAAGAACTAATTCCGACAAAAGATAATATCAATACAATTTCATCGATTGAAGATATCTTGATGATTGGTTACCCAGACGGAATGTCTGATAGCAAGAATAACTTACCGATAGTTAGACGAGGTATAACTGCAACTGATTATAAAATTGATTATGAAGGAAAGAAGGAGTTCTTAATTGATGCCTCTATTTTCAAAGGCTCAAGTGGATCTCCCATTTTGATATGCAATATTGGAAGCTTTAATAACGCTAGTGGAGAATTATGCCTTGGCAATCGAATTAAATTTTTAGGGGTTCAATATAGAGGAGAATTTTCAAAATATCAGCAAAATATTTTCGTAAAAAATAAAGAGGATAAATTTGTTAATGCACCGGATATCTTATCAACATACTTTAATGATTTAGGTTTCTGCGTTAAATCAGAATGCTTGTTAGATTTTAAAAGTGAGCTGAATAACATATAGAATTTTCGAGATATCTTATATGTAAGTTTAGTTTATACCATTGATTATATATACCTTGAATAGACTAAACTTGTTTTGGTGGCATCCGAAAAAAAAGATGCTGACGAAAAGAGAAAGAGGTTCCTTCTTCTTTTCTCGCCTGCATTTTGTCAACATAAAACACCCGACTTTACATTCTTGGGTGTAAAATCGGGTGTCTATTTTGTAAAACATTGATTTTCAATGTTTATTGCGGAGAGAGGGGATCCGCTCCATCCCCGCGAAACGCGTGAACGAGCGCCACGCGTCCCGGTAGCTCTTCGCCGAGGAGTGACGCTTGTTCGCCTCCAGATAATCTATATACGATTGTATCCCTCCCGTGAAATCTTTTTCGTTATTTTCCATATGCTTCTCCTTTCTATTTATATTGTTAATCGTTTCCGTAAAATAACACTCCGGCAAAAGTAAACGAAAGTATTAAAAGTAAAAGTATATCGTCTCTTTTCTTGGGAGGGAAGAATTTTATTTGTAATTTTCCGCTCTTTTCAGTCGAGGATTCGTTCGATATTTATTTAAGACAGTTTTAAATGACAATTGGTATGCTAAATTTAGGCGGCTTGTTGATAGGAATTAGTACGTTTTTGATTATCGGAATGTTTCATCCGGTGACCGTGAAGGCGGAATATTACTGGGGAACTAAATGTTGGTGGATATTCTTGCTTTTGGGCATCGCGGGTGTTGTGGCTTCTCTATTTATAACCGATGTATCTTTCTCCGCTATTTGCGGGGTGTTCGCGTTCTCCTCGTTTTGGACGATCAAGGAAATTTTCGAGCAAGAGGAGCGTGTGCGGAAAGGTTGGTTTCCCCGGAATCCGAAGCGGACATATCCTTGGGATAAGCCGGAGGAGGAAAAGAAAAAAGACGGTGTGTCATAATTGCAAACTGTTGCGTTATTATCAATTCTTACACACCTAAGGGGCTGTGCCAAAATTTGCCATTTTGACACAGCCCCTTTGTAGTGGAGCGGAAGACGGGACTCAAACCCGCGACCCTCAGCTTGGAAGGCTAATGCTCTATCGACTGAGCTACTTCCGCAAAATGATAGACAATGAATGGTTATTCATTGGTGGGCAGTGATGGATTCGAACCACCGAAGGCGTAAGCCAGCAGATTTACAGTCTGCCCCATTTGGCCACTCTGGTAACTGCCCCCTCGCTAAACGCGGTGCAAAGGTACGATTAATTTTGAGTACCGCAAGTGTTAAGCGGAAAAATTTACCATCTTAATCGCTGTCACGGCCGCCTCATCGCCCTTATTTCCTAATCTGCCCCCGGCTCGATCCTCGGCTTGTTGCATGGTGTTGGTCGTCAACATGCCGAAGATGAAAGGGATATCGTACATCAGATTGAGTTCCGTGATTCCATGTGTCACACCCGAGCAGACATAATCGAAATGCGGGGTGTCGCCTCTTACGACGCATCCCAACACGATAATCGCGTCCAATTCCTTGCTCTCGGCTAATCTTTTAGCCCCGAAAGTCAATTCGAAGCTACCCGGGACGCGTTTAACAACGATATTCTCCGGTTTCACGCCATGCCTTTCCAGCGTATCGCAAGCGCCTCGCAATAACTTCTCGGTAATATTCCGGTTCCATTCCGCGACGACAATGCCGATGTTCATTTCCGATGCGTCGGGTACGCTATTAAAATCGTATTCGGATAAATTTTGATAAGCGGTAGCCATGATTGCTTTTATTTGTTCATGTTGGCGGAAGCGCGTGTGATATATTTATCGATATCAGAAGCTTCCATCGAGGTGTAATATTTATCCTTGATGGTCGTGTAAGCTTGCACCGCCTTGTCGTATTGCTGTAGGCTCTCGTAAGCGAGACCCGCTTTCTTCAAATAAATCGGGCTTACTACATCGTTGTCCGCCTCCTTGGCCGCTTTCTCGAAATAGGAGATGCCCTCTTGCGTGTTTCCCATCTCTACGTAGCAGTCGCCGATTTTCCCGGTTATGGCCGGAGATACCATATTGTCTTTCCCCTTGAACGATTTCAATAAATCCAACGCTTTCTCGGGCTCTCCCATATTGTAATAGCAGATACCGGCGTATGCCTTCGCCAAATTGCCGGCGTCCGTATTGCCATATTGATCGATAATAGCCTCGAAGCCCTCATAATCGGCACCATTACCATTCAGGGCCAAGGCGAAAGAGTCTCTATCGAAATACAACTCTCCCTTGAACATCGCGGCGGCCGCTTTTTTCTCTTGCGGTTCCATATAACCGTGCTTGATACCCAAAACGGCTCCAATAATGATAGCCAGCGCTACGATGCCGTAAATGATTTTCTTTGAGTTGTTCTCAATAAATTGTTCGGATTTGGAAACAATCTCTCCAACCTCTAACTCCTTATTGGTTTCCTTTTCTTTAGTAGCCATAATGTGTTTTATAGTTATTATTAATTTTATCGTTGATTTTCCGCCGGCCGCATGGCTGACGATTCAAAACGCGAAAGTAGTTTTTTTTGCTGATATATCGATACGTTCGAAGTATATTTTTTAATTTTGTGCGGTTAATAGGATGGAGATGGTATTAGAAAAGCTTTCTGTTCTCAATTATAAAAACATACAACAGGCGGAGGTTTCTTTTTCCTCGAAAATGAATTGCTTCTGCGGGAATAACGGGATGGGGAAAACCAACCTGTTGGACGCGATTTATTATTTGTCGTTCTGCAAAAGCCATTTGCATACACCTGATAGCCAAATTATACATACTTCCCAAGACGTATGTATCGTACAAGGCACTTACGCGTATGAAGGGCGCGAGGAGGAGGTTTTCTGCGCGATGCGTAGACGGCAGCGCAAGGTGTTTAAGCGGAATAAGAAAGAGTACGACAAGCTTTCCGAGCATATAGGATTGTTGCCTTTGGTTATGGTATCGCCCGCGGACGCCGACTTGATCCGGGGGGGAAGCGACGAGCGGCGGCGTTTCCTGGATTTGATTATCTCCCAACAGGATAAATCGTATTTGCACGCGTTGATTCAATATAATAAAGCGCTGGCCCAGCGGAACGTGTTGTTGAAGGAGCAATGCGCGGATGCTTCGTTGTACGAGGTGTTGGAGATGCAATTGGGTATGTACGGACAGATTGTTTATGAGGGACGGAAACGATTGGTAGAGGATTTTATTCCGATCTTCAAGACTTATTATCAACGTATCTGCGACTCGGCGGAGGAAGTCGGCTTACGTTATGACTCCCGTTTGGCGGAGATGGATTTGACCGGTGCTTTGGCCTCTAACCGGGAGCGCGATCGTATATTGGGTTATACGTCCGTCGGTGTTCATAAGGATGAGCTGGAGATGACGCTGGACGATTGCCTGATCCGTCGAATCGGTTCGCAAGGACAGAACAAGAGTTATTTAATCGCTTTGAAGCTCGCTCAATTCGCGTTTCTGCGCGAGCGGGGCCAGACAGCGCCTATCTTGCTGCTGGACGATTTGTTTGATAA
>CASFRL010000006.1 GCA_949297285.1 uncultured Bacteroidales bacterium | reverse complement strand
TAGGAATGCTTGATTCAGGCAGAATTATCATTTGGATATTTCTATTTATTGCCATATTCAAAATGGGAATCAAAAATTTTATCCATTACCTATCTACATCGCGTTTATGCTTTATTTATATAGGCATTTTATTCACTATGTTATTGGTGACAATACCTATAACCAACCCTTTTGGAGACCGTTACTTCATCATATTATATATTCTATTAACGTTAATCACATCTCAGTTGTTAGTACAAGTTTACAAAACAAAAAAATTTCAAGTCATTTTTATTGGAATGATTTTAATATTGTTCAGCGGTAACTTCTGGATTTATTCTGAAAAAAAATCCAAATCTTGGGACAGTGTTCTTTGTCACCTCCCATACTATACATTGCGAGAAGAGATGATTACATATCTTGAAAACCAGAACATAAACATAAACGATGTTTCTGCATCATTCCCTATGAATGCCACCTTTTCCGATACAGAGATAAATGATGACAACCGTCAATTCTCTACTGTCAATTGGGAAGAAAGCCAATATATTCTCTACTCAAACTTATATAATTGGAAAGACGAATATATAAATACGATCCATACAGAATGGATACCTCAAAAGGAATTAAAAAGCGGATTAATATTCTTGAGATTATACGTTCCGTCAAAGAAAAAATAGAAGATCCATATTATCCACTAATACAAATTCTCAACGGCCTCATCAAACCTCTCTCAATACAAGTCACAAGATTTTCTTTATAACAAATCTTTCTCTTCCATTTAGGTAAGCAAGAACAGTCTCATAAATTTCTCAATTATCGGAAACGCCCCCGATTTAGCAAAAAAGCCGATCAAACATCTTGACCGGCTTTCTGCTCTTCAGGTAGGACTTGAACCTACGACCCTCTGATTAACAGTCAGATGCTCTAACCGACTGAGCTACTGAAGAATAAATATAATTATTTTAAAAAGAAAAAGCTCTTCAGGTAGGACTTGAACCTACGACCCTCTGATTAACAGTCAGATGCTCTAACCGACTGAGCTACTGAAGAAGGTTACATTCTTTTAAAAATGCAGTGCAAAATTAATGCGTTATTTCCAATTATGCAATATATTTGTAGAAAAATTTTTATCCCCCCATTTTATCCAAGGCCATAAAATGGGAAGTTAAACTTAATGCCGTTCATAAAAGGCACGACAAAAACAGATAAATGAGAGTAATAGGACTGGGAAATGCCCTGACAGACGTATTGGCAATTCTAAACTCCGATGAATACATCCAGGAAATGGGACTCCTTAAGGGAGGAATGCAGCTGATCGACGAAGACAAGCTATTGAAAATAATGGCAATGTTCGAAGATTTCGATACATTCATGGCAAGCGGAGGATCTACGGCCAACACATTATCCGGACTTTCCCGCATGGGAATAGAAACGGGTTTTATCGGTAAAATCGGACATGACAGCTACGGGAAATTCTACCGTAAGACTCTCGAAAAAACCGGAATACAAACACACCTCATCGAGGGAGATTTGGCCTCAGGCTGTGCCATGACCTTGATCACACCCGATGGTGAACGCACATTCGGCACCTATCTCGGAGCCGCAGCTACCCTTACGGCTCAAGAACTGTCGCCCGAGATGTTCAAAGGCTATGACCTCCTGCAAATAGAAGGCTATTTGGTACAAGACCCGCATTTGATCCGTCGGGCCGTGCAACTGGCCAAAGATGCCGGACTGAAAATATCTTTAGACATGGCCAGTTACAACGTTATCCGGGAAAATCACGACTTTTTCCAAGAACTCATCCGCGAATATATCGACATAACTTTTGCAAACGAAGAGGAAGCCTATGCCTATACCGGATGCAGCCCCCAAGAGGCCGTCGCAATCTTATCCCGAGAGTGCGACATCGCCGTAGTAAAATGCGGCTCTCACGGTTCTATCATACAACAAGGCGATTATTACACCGAAGTAAAAGCGACCAAAGCCCACTGTATCGATTCGACAGGGGCAGGCGACTTGTATGCCGCCGGATTTCTGTATGCATTGTCCTTGAACCTGCCTCTTGCAACAGCCGGAGAGATAGGCTCTATACTTTCCGGAAATGTCATAGAAGTGGTCGGAACCGGTATGGACGAGAAACGATGGGATGAAATAAAGTTAAAAGTCGACAAAATTTTAAATAAATAAAAAAGAGTTTTCTACCTTAGACAAAATATTCTATAATCGAACACAAATGAAACGTTTTAACATACAAACTCTGCTGAGCAAAACAAAGATTGCGGCAATCGGCTTATCGGCAATCCTCTTTTTCGGATCATTCACTCCGGATAAAAAGAATTTCGACATCGCCAAGAACTTGGAGATATTCAATGCCCTGATGAAAGAGCTGAATATGTTCTATGTAGATACGATAAATTCGGAAGAGGTGATCACCAAAGGTATAAACAGCATGCTGGGAAGCCTCGATCCCTATACCAACTATATTCCCGAATCTGAAAGAGAAGATTTCCGGTTTATGACGACTGGCGAATACGGAGGCATCGGCTCTCTGATCCTTTACCGTGACAGCGACACCTATATATCTGAGCCTTACGAAGGTATGCCGGCTCAAATCGCAGGATTAAAACCGGGAGACAAAATCATAAAAATCGATGGGACATCTACCCACGGCCTCAAATCGGACAAGGTCAGCGAAATGCTGAAAGGGACGGCAAACACAACGGTGAAGGTAACCATCGAACGTCCCGGAGAAAAAACGCCCATCACCAAAGAGATCACCCGAAAAAAAATTCAGATGAATGCCGTTCCTTACTATGGCATCGTAGGAGAGAATACCGGTTATATATACCTTTCGAATTTTACGGATAAAGCGGCAACAGAGGTAAAGGATGCTTTGTCAGACCTCAAAAAAAATCATCAGATAGAATCTTTGATACTCGATTTGAGGGGAAATCCCGGAGGCATTCTGGAAGAAGCCGTTCAAATTGTCAACTATTTTGTCCCCAAAGGGAAAGAGGTGCTCTCTACCCGCGGGAAAATAAAACAATGGGACAGAACCTACAAAACCACCCAAGAACCTATCGACACAGAGATTGCCCTTGCCATATTGGTAAACAGCGGCTCTGCTTCGGCTTCTGAAATCGTATCGGGGGCTTTGCAAGACCTCGACAGAGCCGTAATTATCGGAGAAAGAACCTACGGAAAAGGATTGGTGCAATCGACCCGCACACTTCCGTACAATGGCACCCTAAAAGTCACAACGGCAAAATATTATATCCCCAGTGGCCGCCTTATACAAGCAATAGACTATTCACATCGCAATCCCGATGGTAGTGTCGGACGCATTCCCGATAGCCTGACAACAGCCTTTAAAACGGCAAACGGACGTATCGTTCGCGACGGGGGAGGTATAAAGCCCGATTTCGAGGTCGAAAAGAAAAATCCGGCCAACATCAGTTTCTATCTGGTCAATGACTTGGTCATCTTCGATTATGCCAACCAATATGCCGCAAAACATCCGTCGATAGCCCCCATAGGAGAATTTAAATTGACCGATGAGGATTATAACGACTTCAAAGAATTTGTAAAAAGCAAAGATTTCAAATATGACCGGCAAAGCGACAAAGTCTTGAGTGAGTTGCGGAAAGTCGCCGAATTTGAAGGATACCTCGAAGATGCCACCGAAGAGTTCAAGGCGCTCGAGAACAAACTGAACCACAATCTGGACAAAGATCTCGACACCTTCCGCAAGGATATCGAAGAATTGCTCACGATAGAGATCGTAAAACGGTATTACCACCAGAAGGGAGAGATACGGCAATCATTGCAAACCGATGAAGACTTGAGCAAAGCACTGGAGGTGCTTAATGACAAGGCTCTCTACGAAAAGACCTTGAACATCGACAAAGATTCGAAACCTAAAAAATAGCATTGCAAGGCCATGTCGCACCCTTTAGCACGATTCAGGTATTGCCCGGTATGCGGTTCGGAAAAATTTGTCGAGAACAACAAGCAGTCGAAACGGTGTGAAGCCTGCGGTTTTATCGATTACATCAATCCAAAAGCTGCGGTTGTCGCCGTAATAACCAACGCAAACGGAGATATTCTCGTATGCCGGCGGGCCAAAGAACCGGCGCAAGGAACTCTCGATATGCCGGGAGGATTTACCGACCTGCACGAGACGGCCGAAGAAGCGGTAATCCGGGAGGTTAAGGAAGAGACCGGACTCACCGTAACAGCCATGCGGTATCTGTTTTCTTTGCCCAATACTTACCTGTATTCGGGGATGAACATTCCTACAATGGACCTTTTCTTTGAATGCGACGTACAAGGAATATCCGAACTTACGGCCCGCGACGATGTCTCCGAAACGCGCTTCATTCCCCGAGACGAAATCGATCCGGAACTTTTCGGGCTTGACTCTATACGCCAAGGCATTAGAAGAATTATCGAGAAAAGACAAAAATAAGATCGCTCTATTTCGAAAGCACGATCAACTCAATACCCCCGATCGAAGAGGCAACTTCGGTAAAAGAACTTCCCATACAACCATAAATCTTGCACGTACGGGAGAGCAGATATAAATCGGTCAATCCGTTCTCGATTCCCTGACGGCTATTCCGGTCGCAAGTTTCAAAAGTCGTAATAATGCGGTCGCCAAACCGGTTTAAAATTTCCTGCTTTACCTCATCCGAGTCGGAAGCGACAAAAAAGCGCACATGCTCATCTTGTGCGATCTCACGTTCGATTGCTTCGATAAATAGCTCCAACGGACTATTTTGTGTAGACACGGCATTATCGGTACGGCGGATATGCACCCCGATGGTGCGCTCGGCAAAATGCGTCTCAATAAAATCGTCGATTCTGCGCGACAATCTACGGTTAGGCGATATAATGTCTCCGATATTGCGATAATCCCCCATATCATAACAAGTCTCTATATACAGGCGCTGAGTCTCGGAAATCAATTTCACAAGATGCTGTTCATCCCTTACAATCGGGACACAATCTGCCACGCTGAACACTTTGTCGAAATGAGAATAGAGATAACGTTTTGAAAACCAGAGATTTTTCTTATTGGGACGGTAATAACGCAAAAAATCGAGCCACCCGGCTTCCTTGACCGAAACGTTCAATCGCTTCAACGGATAAAACAACGAATAAAACGGAGCATTCAATTCCCGATTACGGAACCATACGACATTCAATTTCGCACCCGCTTCCTGACAAGCATTCAAGACCGAAACGATCGCCCGCATCCGGTTGGCCAGTCCACCGACAGGGACCAGAAAAACCTCTCTATTCTCTCGAGTCATTATAAAATCTTATTATTCAGTTTTAGTAATAACAGTACAAGTACAAATGTAAAAGATATTTCAGAAATTGGCAAATAACAGAAATTTTTCAGAACAAACGATCTTTCGCGAACTTTCTTTTTTCACAATATTATCCGTATCTTTGCTTGCCTGAAATAAATACACAACAATCGATAAATCATTAGAGCTGTGGCAAAAGAGATGGTCGAAACCCCACTGATGAAACAATACATCGAGATGAAAGGAAAACATCCCGATGCAATATTGCTATTCAGAGTAGGGGACTTTTACGAAACTTTTTCGGACGATGCCATAACGGCTTCCGAAATTTTAGGAATCACCCTGACCCGAAGAGCAAACGGATCGGCACAATACGTTGAATTGGCCGGATTTCCGCACCATGCACTCGACACTTATTTACCCAAACTCGTACGTGCCGGGAAACGGGTTGCCATCTGCGAACAACTCGAAGATCCGAAACTGACAAAGAAACTGGTCAAAAGAGGAATTACCGAACTGGTGACTCCGGGCGTATCGATCAATGACAATATTCTCAACCATAAAGAGAACAATTTTCTGGCAGGAATCCATTTCGGGAAAAACATTTGCGGAATCGCCTTCCTCGACATCTCTACCGGAGAATTCCTGACGGCAGAAGGGAATTTTGACTATATCGACAAACTGCTCAACAATTTTGCCCCCAAGGAAGTCTTGTTCGAACGCAGTAAAAGAAAACTCTTCGAAGAACATTTCGGCACAAAATTCTTCACATTCGAACTCGACGACTGGATCTTTACCGAAGATGCCGCAACCGATCGGCTGCTAAAGCATTTTGAGACCAAAAATCTAAAAGGATTCGGCGTACATTCCTTAAAAAACGGTATCATTGCTGCCGGATCTCTGCTCTATTACCTCGACATTACGCAGCACAAACACATCTCTCACATAACGGCACTGTCGCGCATCGAGGAAGAACGCTACGTAAGGCTCGACAAATTCACCGTCCGCAGTCTGGAGCTGCTCAACACGATGAATGAAGGGGGAAAAAGCCTCTTAGACATAATCGACCGGACGACAAGCCCGATGGGTGCCCGTATGCTCAAACGCTGGATCGTATTCCCGTTGAAAGAGATACGCCCTATCAACGAAAGGCTGAATGTCGTAGAGTATTTTTTCAAAGAACCCACAGTAAAAGACGAAATCGATAAATACCTCTCTCTAATCGGAGACATGGAGCGGCTCATCTCCAAAGTCGCGGTTGGGCGCATCTCTCCACGAGAAGTCGTACAACTCAAAATCGCATTGGGAGCGATCGAACCGATCCGGGAAATCTGCCTCCAATCCGATGAACCGGTATTACAAAGCATCGGAGAACAATTAAATCCCTGTTCTCTGATACGCGACCGCATCGAAAAAGAGATAAATCCCGATGCCCCGACTCTGCTCAACAGGGGCGGCATTATCTGCAAAGGGGTAAACAGCGAGCTCGATGAACTGAGAGAGATGGCTTACTCCGGAAAAGATTACCTGCTTCACATCCAACAACGGGAAATCGAACGGACGGGGATTCCCAGCCTGAAAATCAGCTTCAACAACGTATTCGGGTACTATATCGAAGTACGTAATACCCATAAAGAAAAAGTCCCGGAAGAGTGGATACGGAAACAGACACTGGTCAATGCCGAACGTTACATTACCCAAGAACTGAAAGAATACGAAGAGAAAATATTGGGCGCAGAGGAAAAGATCATAACTCTCGAAACCCGACTATTCAACGAACTGATATTCGCACTGAACGAATATATACCTGCCATTCAGCACGATGCCACACAAATCGCCCGGCTCGACTGTCTGCTCTCTTTTGCAAAAGTGGCAAAAGAGAACCGGTATATCCGTCCCGAAGTGAACGACTCTTTGGAAATAAACATCAAGGAAGGACGGCATCCGGTCATCGAGAAACAGTTGCCTCCGGGAGAGACCTATATCTCCAACAGCGTCTTGTTGAACAACGACACCCAACAAATCATCATGATTACCGGGCCGAACATGGCCGGAAAGTCGGCATTGTTGAGGCAAACCGCATTGATTGTCATTCTGGCTCAGATCGGATGCTTTGTCCCGGCAGAAGCGGCACACATCGGCGTTGTAGATAAGGTATTTACAAGAGTGGGAGCATCGGACAATATCTCGTTAGGTGAATCTACATTCATGGTCGAGATGAACGAAGCTGCCGACATCTTGAACAACATATCCAATCGCAGTCTGGTGCTCTTCGACGAATTAGGCCGAGGCACAAGCACCTACGACGGTATCTCGATTGCATGGGCTATCGTTGAACACATCCATGAACACCCGAAAGCTCATGCAAAGACGCTGTTCGCCACCCATTACCACGAACTCAACGACATGGAAAAGACCTATAAGCGGATCGCCAATTATAACGT
Source organism: uncultured Bacteroidales bacterium (assembly GCA_949297285.1). GTDB lineage: Bacteria > Bacteroidota > Bacteroidia > Bacteroidales > Coprobacteraceae > Coprobacter. The sequence goes on along the minus strand of CASFRL010000006.1, from coordinate 14,958 downwards.
CTCGGTCAAAGAAATAGACAATAAAGTCATTTTCCTGCGAAAACTGGTCAAAGGGGGCAGCGAACACAGTTTCGGTATTCATGTTGCCAAGATGGCCGGAATGCCGCAAAGCATCGTCAAAAGAGCCGGAGATATACTGAAACAGCTCGAAAGCGGAAGCAAACAAGGGTCTGTCGCTAAAATCGCCCCGCAAATAACCCCTTCTGCCACAGGGGGCATGCAACTCAGTTTTTTCCAACTCGACGATCCCGTATTAAGCCAAATAAGGGATGAGATCATCAACATCGACATCAACAACCTGACCCCGATGGAGGCGTTGAACAAACTTAACGATATCCGGAAAATAATCACCGGGAAATAATTTTTTTTTTCACTGAAAACCTTTACCTGATGATGAATATAAACGATTTTGAAATAATGGCTCCGGTAGGCTCTTACGAATCTCTGACCGCAGCAATTCAAGGAGGAGCAAACTCTGTGTATTTCGGTATCGAAGGCCTGAACATGAGAGCCCGCTCATCGAACAATTTCACCATACACGACCTGCACGAGATCGCCCGCATTTGCAAAGATAACGGCATGAAAAGTTATCTCACGGTCAACACGGTCATTTATGATGAGGATATGGAACTGATGCGCAACATTATCGATGCCGCCAAAGAGGCCGAAATTTCGGCTATCATCGCAAGCGACGTAGCCGCCATGACCTATGCACGAAGCATCGGCGTAGAGGTGCATCTGTCAACGCAGCTCAACATCTCGAATGCTGAAGCGCTGAAATTCTATGCCCAGTTTGCCGATGTCGTCGTCCTCGCACGAGAATTGAATATGGACCAGGTCGCCCATATATACCAACGTATTTGCGACGAACAGATCAAGGGTCCCGGCGGACATCTGATCCGGATCGAAATGTTTGCACACGGAGCCCTTTGCATGGCCGTATCGGGGAAATGCTACTTGAGTTTACACGAAATGAATGCCTCTGCCAATCGGGGCGCCTGCATGCAAATATGCCGAAGAGGATATACGGTAAAAGATAAAGATAGCGAAATCGAACTGGATATCGACAACCAATATATCATGTCTCCCAAAGACCTGAAAACGATCCATTTTTTAAACAAAATGATCGATTCGGGTGTTAGAGTTTTTAAGATAGAAGGACGCGCACGGGGAGCAGAATATGTACGCACCGTAACCGAATGTTACAGAGAAGCGATCGAGGCCTGCTTGTCCGACAGTTTTACAGACGAAAAAATCGAAAACTGGAATCAGCGGCTGTCCACCGTTTTCAACAGAGGGTTCTGGAACGGCTACTATTTGGGGCAACGCCTGGGAGAATGGAGTAAAAACTACGGCTCTGAGGCAACAAAAGTCAAGGTGTATATCGGGAAAGGCATCAAATACTTTTCCAAATTAGGAGTAGCCGAGTTTCAAATGGAAAGTTCTTCGCTGCAAGTGGGAGACGAAATCTTGGTTACGGGTCCGACAACCGGAGCCATAACGGCAAAAGTGGAAGAAATAAGGGTCAATCTCAAACCTGTGGACAAAACTGTAAAAGGAGAACGGTTTTCTATACAACTAAACGAAAAAATAAGACCATCCGACAAATTATTTAAATGGGTGGATTCGAAAGATTTGAAAAACCAGAAAATCTGAAGAGTGAATAGTCTTATGCCATTCTGAAGATTTTCAGAATAGTATAAGCGTATGAAAACAATAGTAACCGGAGCGTCAGGATTCATAGGGCAACACCTTTGCTCTATGCTGAGAAGTATCGGGGACGAAGTTGTTCCCCTCTCCCGAACAGACTTTATTGCAGGCAGGTTCGATCGGCTTGTCCAAAAACTAAAAGGAGCTGATCGCATATTCAATCTGGCCGGAGCGTCACTCAACCACCGGTGGACCCGTGAATATAAAAAGGAGATTGTCAACAGCCGCATACAGACAACGGCAACACTCGTGGCCGCAATCAATGTGCAGGAGACGCCTCCCTCGCTATTCGTATCGACATCGGCCATCGGCTATTACCCCTCAGACGGAGCCTATATCGAAAATGCAGAAGTATATACCCCCACTTTTTTAGGATACATTTGCCGGAAATGGGAAAAAGAGGCAGAACGGGTGACCCCGAAAACCCGGTTGGTCATTACCCGACTGGCTCCGGTATTATCGTCGGACGGGGGCATATTCCCCGCTATGGAAAGGTTATTCCGATACGGGTTAGGAGGGAAGGTCGGTTCCGGAAAGCAAACTTTCCCGTGGATCATGTTAACCGACTTATTGCGCATTTACAGATTTATTATCGAAAATACCGAGCTGAAAGGCGTTATCAACTGTTCTGCTCCGGACATTACAGACAATGCCTTATGGACAAAAGCTCTCGGACAAGAACTCCACCGTCCGACATTGTTTACAATTCCGCCATATCTGCTCAGAGCCATATTGGGTGAGCGATCGGTATTACTGACCGAAGGACAACACGCAATCCCCTACAAATTGGAAAGAGCAGGATTCACTTTCGAATATTCCAATATCTGCGACGCATTGGCCCGCCTTTGCGAGAAGCATACCAAAGCGACTTCTCACGTTTTGGAATATTAAAATTCGACAGTCAGCCCCAGTGTCGGCAATATCGTCCCGCTTTGCTGCCGGATATATTTCATTTTGTAATGCAAATTGCCGTCAGGATATTCTTGCGGATCGATGATTCCTGTACTTGCCAATACCGGCTGATTGTCATACTTAAAATTCCCGATGTTCTGCAAATCGATATAAATGCCGAGCATTATGCCTTTAAAATAAAAAGATTTATCCAATCGGAAATCGATCTGGGAAAAGGTTTTCAGACGGCCTGTATTATACAGGCTGTAATCGTAATAAGGACGAGCGGTCGCATCCCACGCAGAAACGATCGAAGAGAGATTTTCATCGTACGGCGTAAAGGGCGCACCCCCCATAACCCTCAGTTTCAACCCGATATCCCAGTTCTTGGGCAATTTGTATGTTCCCGACAAGGTAAGCAGATGCTTATTGTCCCAAGCCGAAGGAAGATATTGCCCGGTCGAAGGCTGCAGAAATTGGCTCCGAAAATATGTATAGGAAGTCAACATATTGAATTTCCCGCTACCGAACCAGCGAAACATGGCCTCAACGCCATAAGCCCGTCCACGAGCCGTAGAAACGGCAGCCTCATTCCCCGAAACACCGTAATCGGTGCCCTTGCAAGCCAAAGGTATGCCATCTTGCAACGACAGCGGGTAATGACTATACTTCTTGTAAAATCCCTCAACGGTAGCCTCTGCATTTTTTCCGAAATGGTACTCCACCCCCAGCGAAGCCTGGTCCGAACGCTGGTAAGTCAAGCCGTTTTCCCGATTCACCAGCAAATCGGCCTCCTTATACCCCATTGTCGTATAAGCCGGCAACTGATAATAACGTCCGATCGCCCCGTTCAAATAAAAATTGGGGAAAAGAAGATACGAGAGCGACAAGCGGGGTGAAAACTGCTGCAGCGGATTATTCATATCGGCAGAATAGGTATTTGCATCGAACCTAACGCCCAAAGATGCCGTAAAAAGCTGGTCGGGAGACTCATATCCGGCAGTAGCAAAAACGCCCCATTTAAAAAGGTTCAGATCTGTACGATAAAGGATTTCCTTTGCCTGACCCGAAAAACTCTTCTGAAAAGTCCGGTTCGTATAAATGACATAATCGAGATTCAATCCGGCATTCACATTAAAATTGCCAAGCAATGAACGGTTTTCAAAACGGAAATGGTTTTCTATCTCATCCGAATTATAACGCAAGGTAAGATTTTCGGGCGACGACTCGTCATTATTCAGATATTTCCGGTTATTATTGTTCATAAAACTTCGGCTCAGAACCAAAGTCTGGGTATGCTTCCCGGCATAGTGCTTATATACCGCGCCGACCGTATATGTCTGCTGCTTAATTACCGGAAGATAATTCAGCAAATACTGCTTCGACTCATCTTGGGGATCCGTACCCGTATTCAGTTTCATATTGTCGATAGCTCCCAATCCGAGCCACGTCAACTCATGCGCTTGCGAAAACCGGGTTTTTATTTTAAACTGGGCATCCGTATAGCGAGGCAAAAAAGGCATATCGAGCATTCTGAAAAGCAGTTGCAGGTAAGATTGCCGTACCGAAACCAGATAAGTAGTCTTCTTATTCTTTGCAACATACCCGTTAGATGTCAAAGAGACTTCAGAGGCACCGACAGTCGCTTTTACAGTCCGCTTTTCGGTATTCCCGTCGAGCAATTTAAAATCCAATACCGAACTGAGGGCATTTCCCCGGTTGGCAGGAAAGGCTCCGGTATAAAAATTAACCTCCCGTATAAAATCGGCATCGATAATTCCGACCGGTCCCCCCGAAGCTCCCTGTGTACTGAAATGGTTAATATTCGGTATCTCCACCCCATCTAAATAAAAACGATTTTCCGAAGGGCCTCCTCCGCGTACCAACAGATCATTCCGGTATCCATTCCCGACGGCAGAAGCCACCCCCGGAAACGAGCTGACGACTTTTGAAATATCCCGATTGGCCCCCGGACTTTTCTCGATCTCCTGCAATCCGATTACATGAGAAGAGATCGGACTCTCCAACGACCGTCTGAAAGGGGAGGCGACAACCTCGATCTCCTGTAAAGACATTTTGTTCTTCTCCAGCACAGCATCGACACGCAGATCACGGGTCGATACCTTGAACTCCGGTGTCACATACGTCTTATAACCGACAATCGAAAATTGTAACCGGTACATCCCCGGAACCAAATCCCGGATTACATAATTTCCAAGGCTATCGGTCATAGTCCCACGTGCAGCATTCCATATCGACACCGAAACAAAAGATATAGGCTCTCTGCTTTCCCGATCTACAACAGTCCCTCTTACAGCATAAGTCTGCTGAGCCGACCCGTTCAAAAAATACAAATACAGCAAAAGAAGAGAGATAAAGAACTTTTTCATAATATTGGTTTTTATACCTTTGTATAAAATAACAAAAAGCGGACAAGTTTAGTTTTATTTTCTTTAAAACTATAAACAAAACTATATGGAACAGCCTCGAATCGAAATAACGGCAGACGGGTCGGCAACTCTATATCTGCCCGAGATGGATGAGCACTACCACTCGGTCAAAGGAGCTCTGACCGAGTCTCGGCACATATTCATACAGAGCGGTTTTTATTTTTCAAAAGCCGATCCCTTGGCTATTTTCGAAGTCGGGTTCGGAACCGGGCTAAACGCTTTCCTGACGTTGCTGGAATGCGGCAAACAGCAAAGGAAAACCTTGTATCACTCGATAGAACTTTATCCTCTGTCTCCCGAACAGGCAAACAAACTCGAATATCCCCATATAATCGCACCGCAGCAAACATCGCTATTCGAACGCATACACTCCGCCGCATGGGACGAGCCGGTCGAAATAACCCCATACTTCACCCTGCACAAAATAAACGCTGATTTAAGGCAAATAGGCCTGCCCAAAGAATCATTCGACTTAATATATTACGATGCTTTCGCCCCGGAGAAACAACCCGACTTGTGGGACGACGAGACTTTGGGGAAAATAAGCGAATCGATGAAATCTCAAGGAGTGCTCACCACCTATTGTGCAAAAGGGGAGGTGAGAAGGCGATTGCAAAGAGCCGGCCTTACGGTCGAAAGGCTGCAAGGTCCGCCGGGAGGGAAACGGGAAATTCTAAGAGCCACCAAACCCTAAAATACGAATGATTGAAAAAATAAAGTTAATAAATAAGAAGTTAAGGCCGTAACCATAAAGTTTTTTTATTTTTGTTTGTTAAAGTAAATTCCGCCTACAAAAAATGACATTGATATGAAACACGGTTTATTATATACATTATTGCTTTGTTTATGTTTGTCTTCCTCGATCCAAGCACAAGTATCCTACCGCAGCGAAACGCCGTACATGATATTTGCCAAAGGTAAAAAAATGTTTCAGGTCCATAATTACAACGGATGCATCGACTTATTGACCTATTTTAAAACCCAGAGCGAAGACCTCGAACTGTTGCAAGAAGCCGACTACATGATTGCCGCCTCATCTTATGCCAACCGAAGCCCGCAGGCTCTATCTCTTTTAGAAAATTTCGTCGCACAATACAAATGGTCTTCTCATGTGCATAAAGCCCATATGCTGATCGGTAACTTATATTTGTTCGATCAGAAATATAAAAAGGCAAACCGGCAATACGCTTTGGTCGATATGGAAAAACTTTCTCCCGACGACCAAGAAGAGTACCTTTTCAGAGCCGGATTATCCCAGTTGAAAAGCGGAGACACAGAAAAAGCAAAACCTTATTTCACCGCTTTGAGCTCGGTCGGGAAGAAATACAAAGAGGCTTCGATATATTACAACGCATACATCGATTACACCGACAACCTGTATAACGAAGCCAAAAGCGGTTTTTCCCAGGTAAAAGACAATGAGGAGTTCGGAGCCAATGCAAAATACTATCTGGTGCAAATTGCACGCCACGACCAGCAATATCGGCAAGTCATACAAGACGGAGAGAAGCTCTTATCCGAATATCCCGATCACGAGTTCAACACCGAAATAACCCGTATCGTGGGCGAAAGCTATTACTACGAAGGTGAAAACGACAAAGCCATCGAATATCTCGGACAATACGCCAAAAATGTTCAAGACCCGATACGCGAGAGCCTATACCTGCTGGGAATAGCACAATTCAGATCGGGAGACTACGCTTCGGCCATCGAATCTCTGAAACAGACAACGACCGGAAACGATGCCTTGATGCAGAATGCCTACCTTTATCTGGGACAGAGCTACCTCAAAACCGGAGACAAAACAAATGCCCGGATCGCGTTCAACATCGCTTCACAATACGATTTCGATCGTCAAATTCAAGAAACTGCGCTCTACAACTATGCGTTGAACATTCACGAGAGCACGGTCTCTCCTTTTGGCGAATCGGTAACCGTATTCGAGAAATTCCTGAACTTATTCCCGACATCAAGATATGCCGATGCAATCAACGACTACTTGGTCGATGTCTATATGACCTCTAAAAATTATACCGCCGCTCTGCGCTCTATCGATAAAATCAAGAAACCGACCGAAAAAATCATGAAAGCGAAACAACGCATTCTTTTTCGATTGGGAACCGAAAATTTTACCAACAACAATATCTCGAAAGCCCGCAATTATTTCACGCAAGCCATCAACCTCGGCAACTACGATACCAATGCCCGTGCCCAAGCCTATCTATGGAAGGGTGAATGCGACTATCGTGAAGGGAAATTCTCTGCTGCAGCAAACAATTACCGCCAATATATAGCATCTGCCAAAGAGATTGACCCGTTGGCCCGCTACAACCTCGGATATGCCTATTTCAAACAACACGACTTCGCTTCGGCACGGAACAGTTTCTTGCAATATGTCAATTCTCCGAAAGGAGAATCTTCGGCAAACATGATTGCCGATGCGTGGAATCGAATCGGAGACTGTTTCTACTCCGCAAGAATGTTTGCCAAAGCAGAAGAGAGCTATTCTCAAGCAAAGGAGATCGCTCCGGCAACAGGAGATTATGCCCTTTATCAAAAAGGGATAATGGCAGGGCTCCAGAAAAAATATGACGAAAAAATTTCCATACTTCAAACCCTCCTGCAAGATTATCCCCACTCGGAATATATCGACGACGCCTTGCTGGAACAGGGATTGACCTATACAACCCTGCAAAACAATACGCAAGCAATATCCGTATTCGAAAAACTCATAAAAGAGTTTCCTCAAACGACACCGGCACGCAAAGCCGGCATACAGTTAGGAATCGCCTACTTCAACAACAACCAAGCCGAAAAATCGATCGCCGCCTACAAACAGGTTATAAACAACTATCCGGGCAGCGATGAGGCCAAAGTAGCCATCGACGACCTGAAAGCGGTTTACCTCGATCAAAATGATATTGCCGCCTATGCCTCTTATCTCGAATCGTTGGGCGGACAGGTGAAGTATGAAGTTTCCGAATTAGACTCTCTGGCTTTCCTGGCCGCCGAAAGGGCTTTCTTGAAGTCCCAGACAAACGCGTCGGCAAACGGACTGGTAAAATACATCCAAACCTATCCCGAAGGAGCCTTCCTAACCCCGGCTCATTATTATCTGGGCAGTTTCTATTATGACCAAAAGAAATATGACGAAGCCGAAATCGAATTGCAAAAAGTGTTGCAACAACCCGATTCGCCATTGGCTGAAGAGACTTTAATAAAATTGTCGGACATACAGGTAACTAAAAAAGAGTACCCTACGGCTCTGAATACCTATAAGATACTTGAAATAAAAGCTTCCGGAAAAGAAAACCGTCTCACGGCAAGACTCGGAATACTTCGAATGTCAAAAGAACTCGACCAATACGAGAATGTCATCGCCGCTGCCGACAAACTGCTGGAAGACCCGAACCTCTCGCCCGAATGGATATCTGAAGCCCGGTACGAAAAAGCAAATGCCCTCGTTGCCACAGGCAATATCGACAAAGCTGCCGAAGAATGGAAGATACTCTCTCAAGACACACGCACTTCTCATGGCGCCGAAGCAGCATACCGACTGGCACAATACTACTTCGACCATCAAAAAACAGCCGAGGCCGAGAAAGAGATAAACCGCTTTATCGAAACAGGGACTCCTCACCAATACTGGCTCGCACGGACATTCATCTTGTTAGCGGATATAAACATCGCCCAAAAAGAAAACTTTCAAGCCAAACAATATCTGCTAAGCCTTCAAAGCAACTATAAAGCTCAAGATGATATTCAAAATATGATAGACAATCGACTGAAACAAATAGGCAAATAACCTCAAAACTGAGAACTGATGAAAAAAAGGAATATTTTTATGGCTTTGCTGTTAATAAGCGGCATCGCTATGGCTCAAGAAAACAATGACGAATCTCTGAAAAGAGAGGTCACGATAGAAAAAGAGTTTACTCCGATTGTAAATGATGCCTCTAAAATAAACACACTGCCCGAAATAGACAATCCGGTAGTTACCAAACCCTCGATCCTTTATTCCGATTGGGCAGTCCCGATGACAACGGGACCGATATTGCAGATATTGCCTTCCGGAAATTTCGGAGCTCAACCCTCGATCAACCCGAAGCAAAGCTATATGAACTTTGCTATGGGGAACTACCTGAATACGGCCGCCAATGCCGGATTCAGAATTTTCGACAGCGAAGCCGATCAGTTAGGGGTATGGTATCAGCACAGTTCGACAAACGGCAACTTAAAATATCTGGAAAACAACGACCAGAAAGTAACCCAACGGAGAAACGACAACATCTTGAACCTAAGCTATAAACACACATTCAGGAAAGTATCCTGGAAAATAGGTGGTGCATACCGCAGCAACGCTTTCAATTATTACGGAATGCCCCTCATCCCTGAAATCATGGATATTATCCCCGAAAGCATGAAAACATTTAAAATGACAAACCAGCAAAGAGTGCAACAATACTCTTTACACACCGGGATAGAATCTGAAAATAACGAAAATTTAAAATACGATTTCACGGTCGGATACAACGGATATAAAAGTAAATTGGGATTTCTTTACGAAGATAAAAGCGGCCTCACCGAAAATCACATAGAAACACGGTTCAACCTCAGTGCACCGATCAACGAATATTATGCAATCGGATTGGGTGTCGGCATGGACAATCTCTTGTATAGCCAAAGCCTGTATAACTATACTGTCATACGGTTGAATCCGCACTTCAACATCACAAAAGACAACTTAAAATTCCAAGTAGGCCTCAATGCCGATATCTCGTTCGACGACGGTACGGTTTTCCGCTTTGCTCCCGATGTGGATTTAGAATGGGAATTTGAAAAATCATTTTTCCTGTTTACCACCCTTAACGGAGGGAAAGAGTTGAATACCATGAATCGGATGTCGGTTCGCAGCATATATATCAACCCGTCTCAACGGGCAATAAACACTTATACCCCGGCCGATTGGACCTTGGGATTCATGACCAATTATCTCTCAAATTTCAGCGTCAACCTATACACGGGAATTAAAGCATCGACAAATGCGCTGTTCGACTACCGGACATTGATTGCATATGATGGCGCACTTTCGCGAGATGTCATCTCATTTTTCGCAGCAGATGCCTATGCATGGAAAGTCGGGTTCGGAATAAATTACCAGTACAAAGACCGAGTAAAAGCATATATCAAATGGGCGCATAACGAATGGCACTACCAAAACGGAAAACAAAAAATACGCTCTGCCATGCCGATCAACGAATGGTTTTTGGGTCTTGACATAAATGCAACACAAAAATTGGCATTCGATATGGATATCTACCTGGCCGACGGTCGCGGATACCGGAATGTCATCGATACCGATCTGAAACCAGATGTCGTCCGCACCTCTTTCGGAAAGATGAAAAACACTTTCAATGTCAATTTAGGAGCAACCTACCGTTTCAATGACAGTGTACATCTATTAATTCAAGCCAACAACATATTCGCACAACACTATAATTTATACTACGGCATGCCGGCACAACGGTTCAATATCATGGCCGGAGTCGGTGTATGCTTTTGATTCTGAACAGCCATCCTTTCAAGGAATAAAAACATCTCATTAAAAAACGACCCAGAGGCGGTAAACAGAAAAAAAATTCTGTTTGCCGCCTCTTTTTTGACAATAATATAAATTTTTAACGGCAAAAGTTCTGAAATTCAATCTGTTTTTTTTCTAATTTTGCCGCACATTTAAAAATCATCCGTTTTTTTTCTCAAAATCGGACGATTTTTTCAATAAATTCCTACTCCTATATTATAAGAGTGGATACAAAATACAATTTATACAAGAGATTTTTTCTCTAAAGTCAAAACAAGATCTGCTATATGCAAAAAAATTTAGTCATCGTCGAGTCTCCTGCAAAGGCGAAAACCATTGAGAAGTTCTTGGGAAAAGATTTTAAAGTACTCTCAAGCTACGGTCATATCCGAGATTTGAAAAAAAAGGACTTCAGCATCGATATAGAACATAACTATACTCCTATATACGAAATACCTGCCGATAAAAAGAAACTGGTAGAAACTTTAAAAGAAGAAGCTGCCAAAGCCGAAACAGTTTGGCTGGCTTCCGATGAAGACCGCGAAGGAGAAGCCATCGCCTGGCATCTATACGAAGTATTGAAATTAAAACCCGAGAACACAAAGCGAATCGTATTTCACGAAATAACCAAAAGCGCCATACTCAACGCCATTGAGCATCCGAGAAACATCGACCTGAATCGCGTAGATGCACAACAGGCCCGAAGGGTACTCGACCGCATTGTCGGATTTGAACTTTCTCCCGTACTATGGAAAAAAGTAAAACCCGCCTTATCGGCCGGCAGGGTACAATCGGTTGCCGTACGTCTTATCGTTGAAAGAGAAAGGGAGATACAGCACTTCACTCCCGAAACTGCATATCGGATCATTGCTACATTTTTGGTTCCGGGAGAAAAAAACAGCCCCGTCGAACTGAATGCAGAACTGAACAAACGATTCAAGACAAAAGAAGAGGCGCTAAACTTTCTCGAACAATGTAAAAATGCAGAATTTTCGGTCGAAGATATCGCAGTAAAACCCGTATCCAAATCTCCGGCCGCACCTTTCACCACATCTACATTGCAGCAAGAAGCCGCCCGAAAACTCGGATTCTCGGTATCACAAACAATGGTTGTGGCCCAACGCCTCTATGAATCAGGATTTATTACCTACATGCGTACCGACTCGGTAAATCTGTCGAGTTTGGCAATAAATGCGGCCAAAGAACAGATCATCTCGACATTGGGCGAAAAATATTTAAAAATACGGAATTACCACACCAAATCGAAAGGCGCACAAGAAGCACACGAGGCAATCCGTCCCACCTATATCAGTAATCAGGAAATCAATGCTCCGGCTCAAGAGCAACGATTATACGAGCTCATCTGGAAACGTACCGTCGCCTCTCAAATGAGCGATGCCGAAGTAGAAAAAACGACAGCCACCATCAACATCACAAACCGACCCGAAAAATTCATCGCCATCGGTGAGGTATTAAAGTTCGATGGGTTTCTGCGAGTATATCTCGAATCTCAAGACGATGAAACCGATACGGAAAACAACGGGAAAATGCTACCGCCCATCCAAGTCAACGAGCAACTGCAAATGTCCCAAATCGAAGCGACCGAACGTTTTTCGCAACGTCCGCCACGCTATACAGAGGCAAGTCTGGTACGAAAATTAGAAGAATTGGGTATAGGGCGGCCTTCGACCTACGCCCCGACCATCTCGACTATACAACAACGCGAGTACATAGAAAAAGGAGATCGGGAAGGAAGCAAAAGATCATATAACATACTGACGTTGAAAAACAATCAGATTACAGACAAAACAGCAACCGAAATTACCGGAGCCGAAAAGTCGAAATTGCTGCCTACCGATATAGGTATCGTCGTGACCGATTTTCTTACCGAATTTTTCCCGGATATTCTCAACTACAACTTTACCGCAAACGTCGAAGAAAAATTCGACTATATTGCCGAAGGAAAACTGGAATGGACTCAGGCCATAGACAATTTCTACAAACTATTCCATCCTGTCGTAGAAGAGGCAAAATCACTCCGAATGGAACATAAAGTAGGTGAGAGGCTATTAGGTACCGACCCCAAAAGCGGACGCCCGGTATCGGTAAAAATAGGAAGATTCGGCCCACTGATACAAATCGGAACACCCGAAGATGAAGAAAAACCCTTATTCGCATCTTTGCAAAAAGGACAATCCATGAGTTCGATCACATTGGACGAAGCCCTTAAACTCTTCGAATTACCCCGCACATTAGGCGAATTCGAGGATAAAACCGTCACGGTAGGCATCGGAAAATTCGGGCCATACATCCGACACGACAACAAATACGTATCGTTACCCAAAAACTACGAACCTCTTTCCGTAACATTAGAAGAGGCAATCGATACGATCCGGCAAAAACGAGAACAAGAAAGTCAACGGTTAATCAAGAAATTTACAGAAGAACCCGACTTGGAGATACTCAACGGACGTTATGGAGCATACATTTCATATAAAAAGAAAAATTATAAAATTCCTAAAGACTCCGACCCGGCATCGCTCACCGTAGAAACCTGTTTGCAAATCATAAAAGAGAGCGAAAATAAACCGGCAACACCGAAACGTACAAAAGGAAAGAAATCAACTAAATAGCATAAAAAAACGGTTCCGAATAAAATCGGAACCGTTTTTTTGTAAAAAGCCATGGCCAAATTTGGCAAGACATAATTCTTTGTCACAAAAAAAACTCTTTCTATAAGTTTTTGCCATAAAAATGTTTCAGCATGACGATTTATGATTGAAAAATACATAAAATCAGAAACAAATGTTTGCAAATAAAAAAACAATATATACCTTTGCCTTTTGAAAAATATATAAAATACAAAAGTGCGATAAAATTCAATAAAAAAAACAGTATTCGTTGCACTAAGACTACAACAAAATAATTAACTTAAACATTTAACATATATGAAGAAAAGTAAGTTTATTTTGTGGGGAATGATTCTCTCTTTTACTTTCACCGAATTCGGTTATGCTAACGAATCTTTAACAAACAGTACGATTCAACAACAAGAGTTGGGTCTGAACATCTTCAAGAAAAAGAAAAAATCCCGCAAAAAAGACTCTGCTGCCAAAAACGACACAACAAAAACCAAAAACGAATATAGCAAAATCGTTGGCCCCGGAACCATAACACAAGAAGGAATGTTCCGCATCCATAAGAAAAAAAACGATTACTATTTTGAAATTCCGGCAAATTTGCTCAATCGAGACATGTTGATCGTCAATAAATTGAGAAAAGTACCGGCTCTTATTAACGGATCGGGAATAAATAAAGGCATCAACTACCAAACCGAATTGGTACGTTTCGAATGGAATAAAGATGAAAATAGAATTCTTGTACGGGAAGTACAACCCAAACCTCAATATCCCGAAGGCGATGCCATCGGCAAATCGGTCGATGAAAATTATATTTCACCATTAATGACAAGTTTCAAGATCGAAGCATATAACAAAGACACAACCGCATTTGTCATTAAAATCAATGACATTTATAATGGAGAATCACCCATCAACAGATTCTTTCCGAACTTAAATGTCAATTCGTCAATAGACAAAAACTTATCAAGAATCATTAAGACAAAAGCATTCGAGAACAATGTCGTTGTCATATCCGAACTGACAGCACATCCCAAAGAATATAACCAAATCAATAACTTGACTGCAGAAGTCAGCTCTTCGATCGTTCTATTGCCGGAAAAACCGATGATAGGACGTTACTCAACGCCGAGAATAGGTTATTTCTATGTGCCTCAGCTCTTTTATAGTGACACCCAGCAAAAACTCGATTCACGAAAACTCATTACTCGTTGGCGGCTCGAACCGAAACCCGAAGACAAGGAAGCCTACCTCAGAGGAGAATTGGTAGAACCGCAAAAACCTATTGTTTTCTATATTGACCGGACAACTCCCGAACAATGGAGAAAATATATCAAACAAGGCGTCGAAGACTGGCAAGTCGCTTTCGAAAAAGCCGGATTCAAAAATGCCATAATAACCAAACAACTGCCCGATAGCGTCGAAGCCGACGAAGATGATATAAACTTTTCGGTCATCAACTATGTCGCTTCTGCCGAGTCGAATGCAATGGGACCGTCAACATACGATCCTCGTTCTGGCGAAATCATCGAAGCCGATGTCATTTGGTGGCACAATGTCATCTCTATCCTCAAAAACTGGATTACCATACAAACCGGCGCATCAAATCCAGCAGCGCAACAATGCATACTCCCCGACAGCCTTATGGGTGATGCCATGCGTTTCGTTGCCTGTCATGAAGTAGGAC
>CASFRL010000005.1 GCA_949297285.1 uncultured Bacteroidales bacterium | reverse complement strand
ATTTTTGAAAGCTGTAATATTTTATCAGATATGAGTAAGAAGTTTACCGAATATTCTCACTTTGATTTATCCGAGATAAACAAGGAGGTACTGAAAAAATGGGATGAGGAAAATGTATTCCGCAAGAGCATGGAAATCCGGGAAGGTTGCCCGTCTTTCGTATTTTACGAAGGTCCGCCTTCGGCAAACGGTATGCCGGGTATTCATCATGTAATGGCACGATCGATCAAGGATATTTTTTGCCGTTACAAAACGATGAGCGGCTTCCATGTAAAACGAAAAGCCGGTTGGGATACTCACGGACTACCCGTAGAATTAGGGGTGGAAAAAGCGCTCGGCATTACCAAAGAAGATATTGGCAAAACCATTTCGGTAGCCGATTATAATGCCGCATGCCGCAAAGACGTGATGAAATATACCCGCGAATGGGAAGATCTTACTCATAAAATGGGGTATTGGGTAGATATGAACGACCCTTATATCACATACGATAACCGCTATATCGAAACTTTGTGGTGGCTACTGAAACAACTTTATAATAAAGGCCTTCTTTACAAAGGATATACCATCCAGCCGTATTCTCCGGCAGCAGGGACAGGATTAAGTTCGCACGAACTGAACCAGCCGGGATGTTACCGAGATGTCAAGGATACGACAGTCGTTGCCCAGTTTAAGATAAAGAATCCGAAACCTGAAATGGCTGAATGGGGAACTCCTTACTTTATTGCATGGACAACTACTCCTTGGACTTTGCCTTCTAACACAGCACTTTGTGTCGGTCCGAAAATAGACTATATTGCCGTTCAATCATACAACCCTTACAGTGGAAATCCGATTACGGTAATTCTTGCAAAAGCGTTGCTGCACGCCCACTTTAACCCTAAGGCTGCCGACATTGCCTTGGAAGATTATAAACCGGGAGACAAATTGGTTCCGTACAAGGTAGTTGCAGAATATAAAGGTACCGATTTGGTCGGTATGGAATACGAACAACTTATTCCTTGGGTAAATCCGGGAGAAGGGGCATTCCGCGTAATTCCGGGCGATTATGTAACGACAGAAGACGGTACGGGTATCGTCCATATAGCTCCGACATTCGGTGCCGATGATGCTCAAGTTGCCAAAGCTGCCGGTGTACCGCCATTGCAAATGGTCAACAAAAAAGGCGAACTGCGTCCGATGGTAGATCTTACCGGAAAATTCTATCTGCTCGATGAACTGGACGAGACATTTGTAAAGGAACAAGTTAATGTCGATCTCTATAAAGAATATGCAGGACGTTTTGTAAAAAATGCATACGATCCCAATCTGACCGATAAAGACGAGACTCTCGATATTTCTATCTGCATGATGATGAAAGCCAATAACCAGGCATTCAAGATAGAAAAACATGTGCACAATTATCCGCATTGCTGGCGTACCGACAAACCGGTATTGTACTACCCGTTGGACAGTTGGTTTATCAAATCGACGGCTTGCAAAGAACAGATGATCGAACTGAACAAGACCATTAATTGGAAACCGGAATCAACTGGGACCGGACGGTTCGGTAAATGGCTGGAAAACTTGAACGACTGGAACCTGAGCCGCTCCCGCTATTGGGGTACTCCTCTGCCGATCTGGCGTTCTGAGGAAGGCGAAGAAAAATGTATAGGATCGGTCGAAGAGTTATACGGGGAAATAGAAAAATCTATTGCAGCCGGATTCATGACGAAAAATCCTTATAAAGAAAAAGGATTCATCCCGGGTGAATACAACAAAGAAAACTATGATAAAATAGACTTGCATCGCCCTTATGTCGATGAAATCATTTTGGTCTCGGAAAGCGGGAAACCGATGAAGCGGGAAAGCGACCTGATCGATGTATGGTTCGATTCGGGTGCAATGCCATACGCCCAAATACACTATCCGTTCGAGAATAAAGAGTTGCTCGACAGTCACGAAGTATATCCGGCAGACTTTATTGCCGAAGGTGTGGACCAAACTCGTGGATGGTTCTTCACGCTTCATGCCATTGCCACGATGGTATTCGGAAGCGTAGCTTACAAAGCCGTCATCTCGAACGGTCTTGTACTCGATAAAAACGGGAACAAAATGTCTAAACGGTTAGGGAATGCCGTCGATCCGTTCTCGACAATCGAAAAATATGGTTCTGATCCGCTGCGTTGGTATATGATTACCAACTCATCTCCTTGGGACAACTTGAAATTCGACATCGACGGTATAGAAGAAGTAAGACGGAAATTCTTCGGAACGCTTTACAATACCTATTCGTTCTTTGCTTTATATGCCAATGTCGACGGATTCACATTCTCCGAGCCGGAAATTCCCGTATCAGAACGTCCGGAAATAGATCGCTGGATCATCTCCTTGCTGAACTCGCTTGTAAAAGAGGTTGATGAACATTACAACAACTTCGAACCGACTCGTGCCGGACGGGCTATTTCAGATTTTGTCAATGACAATTTGAGTAACTGGTATGTGCGCCTCAACCGGAAACGTTTCTGGGGAGGGACAATGGATACCGATAAATTGTCGGCTTACCAAACTCTATATACATGTTTGGAAACTGTCGCTTCACTCATGGCTCCGATAGCACCATTCTTTGCAGATCGGTTGTTCCGGGATCTGACCTCAGCAACAGGCCGGTCGGACAAATCGGTACATTTGAGCGATTTCCCGACCCTGCATCCGGAATATATCGACAAAACATTGGAAGAACGTATGCAGATAGCACAAGACATTACGTCTATGGTGCTTGCCTTACGGAGAAAAGTAAACATCAAAGTACGTCAACCGTTAACCGCATTAATGGTCCCTGTCTTGGACGAAAAGCAAAAGGAAGAGATCGAATCGGTCAAGGGATTGATACTGAACGAGGTAAATGTAAAAGAGCTGAATTTTGTCGATAATACAGCCGGAATACTTGTAAAACGGATCAAACCGGACTTTAAAAAACTGGGACCGCGCTACGGGAAAATCATGAAACAACTGGCTGCTGCCATTGCCGCCATGCAACAAGATGAAATCGCCCGTTTCGAAACCGAAGGACGTTTTGTATTCGATATAGAATCACAACAAGCCGTTATAGAACTTACTGATGTCGAAATTATTTCAGAAGATATTCCGGGATGGTTGGTTGCCAATGAAGGATCTTTGACGGTTGCATTAGACATCACGGTTACCGAAGAACTTCGTCTCGAAGGAATTGCCCGGGAACTGGTCAACCGGATACAAAATATCCGGAAATCGAGCGGATTCGATATTACGGACAAAATAAACGTATGTCTGTCTCATCATCCCGAAACAGATCCGGCAATAAGCAAATATAAAGATTATATCGCCAAACAGGTACTTGCAACCTCGATAGACACGGTCGATACTTTACCCGATTCGGACAGTACGGAATTGGATTTCGACACATTCAAATTGCAAGTATCCGTAACAAAAGCATAAAATCTGTATTATTACCCCGGTAATTTTGTATATTGGGGTAATTTTCTTTATTTTCGCATTGTATTGCAAACAATAAAATTTATAGTGTGCAGTAACAAAGAATTATTCACTTAAAAACCGTAAACCTATGAGTACGAAAACACGATATTCAGACGCTGAATTGGAAGAATTCCGCGCAATCATACAAGAAAAGCTCGACAAGGCTTACCGGGATTATGACCTGCTGAAATCGGCTGTAATGAATGCTGACGGAAATGACACGAGCGATACGTCTCCTACATTCAAGGTTTTGGAAGAAGGAGCTACAACATTGTCGAAAGAGGAAGCCGGGCAATTGGCTCAACGCCAAATGAAATTTATACAACACCTGCAAGCCGCCATGGTAAGAATAGAAAATAAGACATACGGCATTTGCAGGGAAACCGGAGAATTGATTCCTAAAGAAAGATTGCGCGCCGTACCGCACGCAACACTTAGCATCAATGCCAAAAAAGAGCAAAAATAAGATTTACGAATTTTTCGAATCGGAATTATAACGATAATTCGACACTTGAACATATTGCATAAAATATGGTACAGGCGTCGAATTGTCTTTATCGGACAATCCGTAACACGAAAAAGAAACACAAACGCAGGTTAAAACAAGAATGAAATTAACAAACGGAAGAGTTGCCGTACTGGTAATATTTTTAGTATTATTTATCGACCAATTTTCTAAAATATGGGTCAAAACCCATATGTATTTGGGAGAAGACATAAAAATTACGAAATGGTTCTATATTTTATTCATCGAAAACAACGGAATGGCTTTCGGGATAGAAATCATCAGCAAACTGTTTCTTAGTCTGTTTCGTATTGTTGCGGTCATATTTATCGGATACTACTTATATAAAATCGTACACCAACCTTTCAAACGGGGTTATATCGTCTGCATATCCCTCATTCTTGCCGGAGCTTTCGGTAACATCATAGACAGTGTTTTTTACGGTGTTATCTTCGACAACCCGGCACCTCCGTTCGTTGCAACGTTATTCCCCGATGGAGGAGGGTATCAAACGTTGTTCCATGGGAAGGTAGTCGATATGCTTTATTTCCCGTTATTCCGTTTCTACTGGCCCGATTGGATGCCTTTTGTAGGAGGAGACTCTTTTGAGTTTTTCCGACCGGTCTTTAATATTGCCGACTCGGCCATTACAATAGGCGTAATCGTATTGTTGCTTTTTTACCGGAAATATTTAGCATCCGCACCGAAAAACTAAGTATTCTTTTATGAGGTCATTATTTTACATAGTTTTATGTGCTTCTGTCGTCTGCTTATTCTCGGCTTGCGATCGAACTCCCGATCACATTATCAAGCCGAAAGCTATGGAAGACCTTCTGATCGACATCCACAAAACGGAAGCTATTATAGAAAAAAACTATCAAAAATATGGTACCTTAGAACAAAAAGAACTTCTCAGAAATACTGTATTTAAAAATCATGGTGTAGATAAAGCCATGTTCGACTCCTCGCTAATGTGGTATGGGCATCATCTGCCGAAATACATTGAAATATATGATAATGTTATAGAACGTCTCAAGGCAGAAGATGAAGCTGTAAAGGCTCTGATTGTCGAGAACAATGCCCAACCCCTCTCCCGTCCCGGAGACTCTGTCAACATCTGGTCAAAAGAAAGATTTTATGTATTCGAACCTTATATCAGGCGAAACATCCTGGCTTTTGAAATTCCGGCAGATGATAATTATCAGGAAAAAGATATATTTATCTTGAAGTTAAAATTCAATATGCTGTCTCCTAAAACCAACGGGCAATATCCGCATGTAACATTAGCGGTAAAACACAAAAACGATTCTACTCAGTTTATCGATGCCGATATTCGCAAAAACGGTTGGTCAACATTCCGTGTCGAATCCGACTCGTCGGCAATCAGCAAAGTATACGGAAGCATCATCGTCCCTTCTCATCCGGATTGGATAAAGACTTATGCCGACAGTATTTCTCTTACCCGCATCCGTTATAAAAAGCCATAAGACAAAGGACTCTGAATAAAAATAGAGGCATGAAAAGGGGTTTTTTCGCACACTGCATCTGTTACCGACAACAAATATACCGGAAACATATTCTTTTTATAGATGAAAAAGAGCAGATCGTTGAGATTATTCCGTTTTGCAATGAAACTTCGAATACGGTTTTCGTCGATGGAATTTTGATCGCTGTTTCATCGGTATTTCATAAATATTTAAAGGAGTTTACCGCCACATTAAATCAACAGTTGGAGAATTCTGAAACCCGACTATCAGAGGCCATCACGACAAATCCTGTCTATCGAAATCATATTATATCGGAGGGACACGAAAGATGTTCTCTTTTTTGCATTCCGGAAGTAGATTGGGAAAATGACAGACCGAAAGCTCTACCGATCGAAATCGATACCGTTTTCCCCCAATAAATAAAACGGGACAGATAAAATTTTACCTATCCCGTTCTTTATAAAGAAAAACTACTTATCGTTTTATTTCTTCACCATCTCTTCGATTACGGCCATCACTCCGGCAGCCGTTTCCTCTGCCAATTCAGGCGTTTTCGCTTCAGCATAAACCCGAATAATCGGTTCGGTATTTGATTTACGCAAATGTACCCATTTGTCAGGGAAGTCAATCTTCACACCGTCTATGTCTGTCACTTCATACTGTGCATATTTTTCTTTTACGGCTTTCAGTAAAGCATCGACATCGATGTCGGGTGTCAACTGCACTTTTTGTTTTGCAATGCTATAAGGCGGATAAGTGGCACGCAAGGCACTAACCGTCTTTTTCTCTTTTGCCAAATGCGTCAAGAATAAAGCAATACCCACCAAAGCGTCACGACCATAATGGCTTGCCGGATAAATAACACCGCCATTACCTTCTCCACCGATTATCGCGCCAGTTTCTTTCATTTTGGTTACGACATTTACTTCGCCTACGGCAGCGGCATTGTATTGTTGTCCATAAGAGCGGGTTACATCACGCAAAGCTCTGGAAGAGCTCAAATTCGATACCGTATTTCCGGGAGTATGTTTCAATACATAATCGGCAACAGCTACCAATGTGTATTCTTCTCCGAACATATCGCCATTCTCGCAAATGATAGCAAGACGATCGACATCAGGATCGACAACAAATCCGACATCTACACCACCTTTCTGCATCAAAGAAGAGATTTCGGTAAGATGAGCGGGCAACGGTTCCGGATTATGTGGAAATTGGCCATTGGGTTCGCAGTATAATTTCTTTATTTTCTTTACACCCAAAGCCTCAAGCAATGCGGGGATCGCAATTCCGCCAACCGAGTTGACACAATCTACGGCAACTGTAAAATCGGCGGCTTTAATGGCATCGACATCGACCAAATCCAAGGCCAAGACACTCTCTATATGCTTCTGCGTATAGGTAAGATTCTCGGTAAGTTTACCCAAGTGATCGACATCGGCAAATAAGAAATCTTCTTTTGCGGCAATTTCAAGAACCTGATTTCCTTCTGCAGCGTTCAAGAATTCGCCTTTTTCGTTTAACAATTTTAATGCATTCCACTGTTTAGGATTATGACTGGCCGTCAATATAATTCCTCCACAGGCGTTTTCCATGGTTACAGCCAATTCTGTCGTCGGGGTTGTCGCCAAACCAATATTTACGACATCAAACCCCATTCCCATCAAGGTACCTACGACACAATAATTGACCATTTCTCCTGAGATACGAGCATCACGACCTACAACAATCTTATTTGTATCGATTGTCGTCGTTTTACGGATCAAAGTCGCATAAGCTGCTGTAAACTTTACAATATCGAGGGGGTTTAAACCTTCACCGGCTTTTCCGCCGATAGTACCTCGAATACCTGAGATAGATTTGATTAAAGACATAATTGAAACTTCTATAGTTAGGTTATTACTGCTCACTTAAAGAATATTCGATAAAATACAAATAGGGAATAACCGATGAAATAGACTCGGAGAATCCCATTTTTGAAGGAACGATAACTTTCACAATCGCTTTATTCCCGACATATTGCAACGGATATTCTATTCCGAGACCATAAGTCGTATAAGAAGATGTCGTAACGGTATTATAATTAAAATAATAATCGTCTATATTTTCATAATAAAAATTGCCGACAGCATCGGCACTACCGACCGAGGCAAGGGTATTCAAATTTTGCCGCAAAAAACGGAAATAGACTTTTTCTCCTTTTTGTACAGACGTACCGTTACCTTTCGAAATAATTTGCATATACACGCCGTCTTCAAGTCTGTAATAAGGTGCTGCCGTACTCTCGCTCTCACCATTCGTAGTCTCCAAATCATCCAAATTAGCCGGGATATCGGCAACCCGATAGCCTTTTAAATATGCATTGATCGAGTCTTGTTCTTCTTGTAAAAGTTCAGCATATGTTTTATCGTCTTTGCAAGAAACTCCGACAAACAGAAATCCGCAAAGGAGCATAAATGCTATAAGTTTTTGTCTCATCTATTTTGTTTTTAATTTAGTAAAATGATCGGCTCTCAACAGATTTTCCGATTATTGACCGCTTCAAAAATAACGAATTCACAGGATACACGACCTATATAAGTCAATAAAAATATTTAATCTTTTAAATATTGAGCATAAAGAGGCAATAATTTGCGAAAACACGCTTGTGCTTCTTCCATCGTACCGAAAAATTCTCCGCCCGATGCATTCAAATGTCCTCCGCCATTAAAATGTTCCATCGCCATCTTATTTACGGGGAAAGATCCCTTGGAACGTAACGAAACTTTAATAAATTCGGCCTCTTCTCTAAAAAAAACCGAATAAGTGATGTTCTCTATACTTAAAGGTATATTTACCAAACCTTCACTGTCACCTTTCCGATAATGATAACGGTTAAGTTCCTCTCGAGTTAAAGAGATCATGGCGGCTTTATATTCGGGGAAAATCTCCATTTTCTGACTTACCGCATAACCGTTCAAGCGTAGTTTATCGGCCGTGTTCGTATTGCAAACTTTTGCGTATATTTTGTCCTTGTCTATTCCTTTCTTAACCAATTCTTCTATAATGAAATAGATATCGGACCTATTGGAATTATAGGTAAAGTTTCCGGTATCGGTCATCATTCCCGTATAAATTGCCGTAGCGCATTGGAGATTTAAGTCGTCGAACATTCCCATGCGACAAATCAACCGGAATACCAATTCACAGGTAGAAGATATTTCAGGATGCGAAATCGTTACGTTGCAAAACGGTTCGGGATCGAGGTGATGATCGATCATGATTTTTTTTGCTCCGGAATTCCTAATCGCCGGTTCCATTATATCGATACGTTTCAAGGCATTAAAATCGAGGCAAAAAATCAAATCGGCTTTTTCTATCAACTCATTTGCAAAATCAGTATAACGATTATAAACCAAAATATCTTTAGCACCCGGTAAACACATCAGATTGTCAGGCAAAGCATCCGGAACAATAACCGTGGCATCTTTATCTATTGCCGACAGGAAATGCGACAAGCCTAAAGTAGAGCCGACAGCATCGCCATCCGGAGAAACATGACACACGATAATGATGCGATCGGCCTCATTTATCAACTTATTTACCTGAGATATTTGCGACTCAGGTATTATTTTAGACATCATACTTTCATAAATTTAAGAACAAATTTAGGAAAAAATCGACAACTAAGAATTGTTTTGGGCAACAAGTTGCAAAACTCTTATATTTTTATCACTTTTCAACCGATTAAAACAAAAAATAAATCACGACCATATGCTTTTATAAAGTATCTTTGTATTCGGTTTCAAATTACTCGAATATGAAAAAATTTATCGTTTCGACTATTCTTCTTTTCATAACCGGGATTTATATCTACGCCCAGAAAACCGAACCGGTCAAATGGGATACTCAGATCAACAATTCCGGAAGGGAAAATTTCAAAGAGATTTTATTCTCAGCCCAAATTTCCGAAGAGTGGCATCTGTTCGGGTTAGACCTTCCCGAAGGAGGTCCACACTCTACCCGCTTTGTATTCGACAAAATAGAAGGGGCGACTTTATCCGGAAACCTACAAAGCCTCGACCGTTCTGCCGAAGGGTATAATTCGCTATTCGAAATGAATCTCAAATATTATAACCAATATGCCCGGTTCATACAAGAAATAGAAATAATACCCGATAGTGAAAAACTTTTGATCGAGGGGCATATCGAATATCAAGCATGCAACAATGTTACATGCCTACCTCCTACTCGTTACAATTTTAAGATAGAAGAGACCGTAAACAATCCTATTTCTGAGACTACATCATCCGAATCATCGACCGGGACGAAACATAAAAGCCGAAACAAAGCTTTTCTGAGGACTTGGGAACCGGTAAAGGAACGGATGGAGGTTTTCGGGGAAAGTTCTGCCAGCACAAAGATCAGTTATCATAAAGCATATACCAACGGGTTCAAAGGCGGACTGATGTCGTTATTGACGCCCTGCCTCTGGCCAATGATATTGATGAGCATATACAGTTTCCAAAGACAACGCATATCTCGTAAACGGTCGATTTTGCGCACATTATTATATGGTATTACATTAATAGTCGTATTTCCCCTTTGCGGAATTCTCTTATCTTCGATATTCGGGATCGATGTTTTCTATCAATTTACGACAAACTTCTTTTCGAATTTTTTCCTGTTTGTTCTTTTTGTCATATTGGCAGCATTTTTACTCGGAGCATTTCAATCCTCAATAATAAGCCAAAGAAAGGCTATTCGAAATTTTATCGGGTTATCGGTCTTAACGGTCTTATTATCGCTATCTTGCGCAGGCTCCTATATTGGGTCATACCTTACCCAATCGACCATGCTGCACCCGATTTACGGACCGTTACTGACTCTTACCGGATTTGTTTCGGCCCTTGTACTTTTGCTTACCATTATTCTAATTATCATAACGTGGAACCCGGCAACACCGAAACTGGAAAATCGGCTCGTCTTGTTGAACCGCATCACCGGGTTCTTTATATTGGCCTATTCCCTGACATTTTTATCTACGGCCGATCTCATTTATGGGAAACATATTCTAACGCGAGAAATTTTTCTCGTGTTATGGATAGTTATTTTCTTGTTTCTGGGAATATACCTTATCGGTAAACTGAGATTCCTCCATGACAAAAAAATTCAGGCAATAAGCATCGGACGTTTTTTCTTTGCCATATTGATTTTCAGCTTTACCTTATACCTTATTCCCGGACTTTTGGGCGCTCCTTTAAAAGAAATAGGAGCAATCATTCCGCCATTATATACGCAGGATTTCAATCTTTATTCAGAAGGTTTCGACAACCATTTCGACAATTATGACAAAGGAATGGAATATGCGAAAAAACTTAAAAAGCCGGTATTATTAGAGTTTTCGGGATATGGTTGCGCAGAAAGCCGAAAAATGGAAGCGTCGGTATGGACCTATCCGCATGTCAAGCACATAATCGATCAAAATTTCGTTGTAATCCGACTCATGGTAGATGACAAGACAAAACTACCTAAAGCCGAGACATTTTTTATCGATGAGAAACCGATAAAGGTTACATCATTCGGTGAAAAGTGGCAAACCTTGCAACAAATAAAATTCGAAAACAAGTCTCAACCGTATCAGGTAATCCTCACACCGGACGGAGCTCCTTTAAGTCCGGCATACGGATACAGTATCGACATAAAACAATATATAAATTTCTTAAATGACGGATTGAACCGTTTTAAAAGCAATTGAAATGGTAAAACATAGTAAAGAAGAAAAAATGGCTGCATTCGGCCGTTTGCTGGATATTCTGGACGAATTACGGGAAAAATGTCCTTGGGACAGGAAACAGACCAACCAAAGTTTACGGACAAACACAATAGAAGAGACATACGAATTGTGCGAGGCGATTATCAAAGACAATACCAATGACATCCGTAAAGAACTGGGCGATGTCTTATTGCATATCGCATTTTACGCCAAAATAGCCGAAGAAAAAGAGCAATTCGATATTGCCGATGTGTGCCAATCTCTATGTGAGAAACTGATATACAGACATCCTCATGTATTCGGGAATACCGACGCCTCGACATCGGCCCAAGTAGAACAAAACTGGGAACAACTCAAACTAAAGGAAAAAGGTGGAAATAAAACTGTCCTCGAGGGTGTTCCGTCGGCTCTTCCGGCAATGGTCAAAGCTCATCGTATCCAAGACAAAGTAAGAAATGTGGGGTTTGATTGGGAAGAACGCAGTCAAGTTTGGGAAAAGGTCAAAGAAGAGTTTCTGGAACTGCAAGCAGAGATCGAAAAGATGGACACTGACAAAATGGAATCAGAGTTCGGAGACTTGTTATTCAGTATCATCAATGCCGGACGCTTGTATAAAATCAACCCGGAAAATGCATTGGAACGAACCAACCAAAAATTTATACGCCGCTTCAACTACCTCGAACAACATACCATACAACAAGGTCGCGACCTTAAAGATATGACACTGGCCGAGATGGATGCCATCTGGAATGAAGCAAAAAAGAAAGGTTTGTAATTTCTATTGCATACGACGGCGGAACTCTGCACAAACGACGGCAGTAGCCACTGCAACGTTAAGAGATTCCGTCGTCTCCCGCCCTTGAGGATAGTTGGGGATATAGAGACGCTTGGAGATATAAGGGGTCAAATCCTCCGATATGCCTTTCCCTTCGTTTCCCATAACGATAATTCCGCACGAAGACAAATCAGAGTCATAGATATTATTTCCATCCAGAAAAGTCCCATAAACCGGGACTCTCGCATTTTCAAAGAGCTCTTTCAAGTCAACATAAGAGACTTTGACTCGCGCCAAAGCTCCCATCGTTGCCTGAACGGTTTTAGGATTATATACATCGGCGCAACCCGAAGAACAAAATATATTCTCAATCCCATACCAATCGGCCAAACGGATAATCGTACCCATATTACCGGGGTCTTGTACCGTATCCAACGCAATAGAAAGACTATCTGACAGACATCTGAAATCTATATGATAATCGGGGATGCGATAAACAGCGATTACGTCCTGAGGCGTTTTCTGCAATGATGCTTTTTTTATCTCTTCTGCAGATGCCTCAATAACTTCAGCAGCACCGGTTTGCGGATGTGCCGCTAACCACGAAGGGGTTGCCACCAGCAAACGGCAATCGAAAAAACGGATCGTATCATTGATCAATTTATTTCCTTCAGCAACAAAACATCCGGTTTCCCGACGATTTTTTTTCTGTTCGAGAGATTGTATGAACTTTATTTTATTCTTGCTTAGCATATATCGATAGCGACAATATTAATTTAGTCTCAAATATAGTGAACTTTTCCCGTTTCAAAGTGAAAATATCCCAAAAGGCTTCGAGATCACGGGAAAAAGCGTAAATTTGTAATTATTTGTCAAATACAAAGTCTAAATATGAAATATATAGGAGCGCACGTCAGCGCATCGGGTGGAGTGGAAAATGCTCCGGTAAATGCTGCTGCAATAGGAGCGACAGCCTTTGCCTTGTTTACGAAGAATCAAAGGCAATGGAAATCGGCTCCGCTTTCACAACAAAGCATCGACCTATTCCGCGAACGATGCGAAAAACATGGTTACACTTCTGCCCAAATATTGCCTCATGACAGTTATCTGATCAATCTCGGACATCCGACGGCCGAAGGAATCGAAAAATCGCGAGAAGCTTTCATCGATGAAATGCATCGCTGTGAACAACTCGGGTTGAAACTTTTAAATTTTCATCCGGGAAGTCATCTGAAAGAGATCTCTCTCGAAACATGTCTCGACCGAATTGCTGAATCGATAAATCTTGCACTGGATGCTACCAAAAATGTCACGGCTGTGATAGAAAATACGGCCGGGCAAGGATCGAATGTAGGATATGCATTCGAACATCTTGCCTATATCATCGATAAGGTCGAAGATAAAAGCCGTGTCGGTATATGCATAGATACATGCCATACTATTGCCGGCGGGTATGACCTCACCAGTAAGGAAAGTTACGAAACGACATTTCGGAAATTCGATGAAATCGTGGGGTTCGGATATTTGCGGGGAATGCATCTCAATGACTCGAAAAAAGGGTTGGGCTCTCATATCGACAGACACGAAAGTTTAGGGAAAGGAATGCTGGGGGCTGAATTGTTCGGTTGGATTATGAAAGACCCCCGAATGGATAATATCCCCTTGATTCTCGAGACACCGGACGAATCGATCTGGGCTGAAGAAATTCAATGGTTGAAGGAGCAGCAATAATGAAAACAAACCGACCAACAATACAATTTTATAAATCTTTAAAGCGGAGATAACGATTGCACGGCAAAATTTCGGTTTATTTAAGAGAAAAAAAATGATATATACATGAAAAGACGTACATTTGCATAAAATTATCGGAAAATATATTGCAGTTTTAACATATTAAGATGTACTCAGAGAATAAACAATTGACGTTAGACAAACGTTATATTCGCATGGCTCTTATCTGGGCAGAAAATTCTTATTGCAAACGACGGAAAGTCGGTGCACTCATCGTTAAAGAAAAAATGATAATATCCGATGGATATAACGGCACGCCGGCAGGATTTGAAAATATTTGTGAAGATGAAAACGACCATACATATCCATATGTTCTGCATGCCGAAGCAAATGCAATTACAAAAGTCGCCCGATCGAACAACAGCAGCGAAGGTGCGACTCTGTATGTCACCTCTTCTCCATGTATAGAATGTGCAAAACTGATCATACAGGCCGGAATACGCCGAGTCGTTTTTTCAGAATATTACCGATTAAATGACGGTATCGATTTATTGAAAAAAGCCGGAATAGAGGTAGATTTCATAGAAGTGAAATAGACAAGGTATAAGTACCTTCCAAATTTATATAGAAGTATTACAGGTAATATCAATTATGAAGAAAAAAACCGCAATTTGGCTTCCTTTTATCATTGCAATAAGCATCGTCTTAGGTATTTGTATCGGACGATTCTATTATCAAGTAAGTTCGATAGGTTCTCGTATTTTTACCAAACAAAACAAAATAGAGACGTTGTTGAGCATCATCCAAAACCAATATGTAGATACGGTAAATATCAACGACTTGGTAGAGGATGCCATGCCTAAAATCATCGGAGAGTTAGACCCCCACTCTGCTTATATCCCGGCAAAAGACTTACTGAGTGTAAATGAAGAACTGGAGGGTAGCTTCAGCGGCATCGGTATACAATTCAGTGTCTTGAACGATACGATCACGGTTGTCAGTGTAATCCCCGGCGGACCGGCAGAAAAAGCCGGGATTCTTGCGGGAGACAAAATTATAGCAATCAACGACACGGCTTTTGTAGGGAAGAAAAACGTAGAGCCGAATGACAAAGTAATGAAGAAGCTAAGAGGATTGAAAGGTACTCAAGTAGATCTGGGCGTAAAACGTTCATCGTCGAAAAAGACTCTTACCTTTACAATTGTTCGTGGCGATATTCCGGTAAATAGCGTAGATGTATCTTTTAAGATCAATGATAAAACAGGGTACTTAAAAATCAGCAAATTCGGACGTAACACTTACGACGAATTCATGAACGCCCTTGCCAAACTTCAAAAAGAAGGGGCAGACAGATATATCATCGACTTGCGGGGAAATACCGGAGGATATATGGATGCTGCCATAAAAATGATAAACGAATTTCTTCCCAAAAACCAACTGATCGTTTATACCGAAGGAAAAGCTTTCCCTCGTAGTGAAGGGAATGAAGCCTACTCGGACGGCACAGGAGCATTCCAAACCAACCAAATCGTAGTGCTTATGGATGAATGGTCGGCCTCGGCAAGCGAAATCTTTGCCGGAGCCATTCAAGATAACGACCGGGGAATGATCGTTGGGAGAAGATCGTTCGGGAAAGGACTTGTTCAACAACAGATCCCGTTCTCCGACGGATCAGCAATACGGCTGACAATAGCCCGGTATTATACCCCATCGGGAAGATCGATACAAAAAGAATATAAAATGGGAGATATCGAAGATTATAATCAAGATTTGATAAACAGATTCTTGCACGGAGAATTCGATACCAAAGACAGCATAAAACTAAACGATTCTTTGAGTTATGAAACGCGAAACGGTCGTATCGTATATGGCGGAGGCGGTATCATGCCGGATATATTCGTACCACGGGATACAATCGGCACGACACCCTATTTGAACAGTGTCATCAATAACGGTACGATTTATCAATTCGCATTGGAATATACCAACAACCACAGAAAAGAATTGTCTCAGTTCAAGGATTATGAAAGTTTGTTGCAATACATAAAGAAAAAACCATTGCTCGATGAGTTTGTTGTATATGCGGCATCGAAAGGCATAAAACCACGTCCTGTGTACATCAATATTTCACGAAAAATCATAAACAACCAATTATACGCCTATATAGCCCGAAATTTACTGGGAGACGAGGCCTTTTATCCGATATTGATGTTAGAAGACAAAACGCTCTTGAAAGCGGTGGAAATTCTTGATGAAAATAAAGGTTTTCCGGAGATACCTAATAAATAAAGGAGAACGGATATGTGCAAAAAGTCTGACATCAGAACAAGAATAAAAGGTATAAAAAGCCGGATAACCTCTGAATGTCGGATTCGGTTCTCGGAACAAATCAGGTATCGGATCGAACAATTACCAGAATTTCGAACGGCAAAAACAATTCTTTTATACCATGCGTTACCGGATGAAGTAGATACTTCTTCTTTCTTACAATCATGGGATCAAGACAAAGAACTTTTACTCCCGGTTGTAAAAGGCGAAGATCTGATCATTCGCAATTACCATGCCGGAGACTTAAAAAAAGGGAGTTTCGGAATTCTTGAACCTCAAGGTAAAGAAGTCACGGACCTTTCGACAATAGACCTGATTATTATTCCCGGAGTGGCTTTCGACAAAAGGAGAAATCGATTGGGTCGAGGTAAAGGTTATTATGACAAATTATTGTCCCAGACCTCGGCTTGTAAAGTAGGAATCTGTTACGATTGTCAGGTTATAGATTTATTGCCGGTGGAGGAGCACGATATTCCGATGAACTACATAATCACAGAATCAGGGATCATATAAATTGAAACAAGAACATTAAAACTTTCAGAAATATGTCTTTAGTATATGCAGACATGAAACTCTGCGATGTCATATTACACGAACCGACATTGATCCCGGTATTGAACCGCTTCGGCATTACATTGGGCATAGGCGACAAAAGTATCCGTTCAGTATGTGAAGAAAGATCTCTCGATACAGATTTTTTTCTTACTATCTTAAACACATTCATAAACGAAGAATTTTTCCCCGAAAACAGATTGAAAACATTCTGTGCAACCCAAATAGTCGATTACCTGACAAAAACCAATGTCTACTATGAACGGTTTCAATTACCCAACATAGAAAGGCATTTCAACTCTCTCATAAGGCACAGCGGAACCGCCGAGAACAATTTGGAATTGATATATCAATTCTTTCTAAAAGTAAAAGAAGAGCTATTGAACCGTATCGAATATGATCGAAATATATGGTTTCCGGAAATCAGGGCTCTGTCTGACGCCATAGGTCTCCATAGCACTAATGGGATAAAACTACCGACTAAGGTATATCATGACGAACCCGACTCTTTGGAAGAGAAACTTCATGATCTTATAAGCCTCTTCGTCATACACCTATCCGGAGAAGAAATAGATTCCAATTTATGTTATGGCGTAATTTTTGCTATCTATACTCTCGAAAAAGATATAAAACAACATAACCGCATCCGGAATAGAATTTTATTGCCGATGAATGAGATTATGAAACGAGAAAAAAATGACAATTCAAATAACCCGACCTAAATGTTACACAATAAAGATATCGTCATTATTTCTCCTGTCACGTTGATCAATATCGGGCTGAAACAAATCTTAATCGATTACTTCTCGGCCGGGAATATTACCATATACAACGATGTCGGATATTTCTTGTCGGAATCTCCGGAAAGATACGATTTATATTTTACGTTCCCGGATACATTCTTACTGCATTACGATTTTTTCCTCCCACGTAAAGGGAAAACCATTTTGCTGACAGATTGTCCCTATCCCCCATCGGATTTTTCGAATATAGAGCACCAACTTTATATCCGGTCTGAACAAAATCTGATGATCGAACAATTACAAAATCTGATCGAACGCACGTGTCAAAAAATTTCTACCGAGATTCCAGAAGAATTGTCTCACCGAGAAATAGAAGTGTTGCAACTTGTCGCTCAGGGATTTCTAAACAAAGAAATTGCCGATAAGCTTAATATCAGTATCAATACCGTATTGAGCCACAGAAAAAACATTACGTCCAAATTAGGCATAAAGAGCGTATCCGGTCTCAGTTTTTATGCCATGATGAACGGATATGTATCATCAACCACAGAATAAAAAACAAACTAAATTAAATAGAGTAATGAAATTACGGAGTATAACAACAATTATCGTATTGGCAATTTTCGGATTGACAGTAACAGCGCAACAAATGGCTCCGCTGCCTATCGATCCGAAAGTAAAATATGGGAAACTCGAAAACGGGCTCACCTATTATATTCGTCACAACTCGTTTCCTAAAAACAGAGCTGAGTTTTATATTGCACAAAATGTCGGCTCGATTCTGGAAAACGATACACAAAGAGGACTTGCTCACTTTCTGGAGCACATGGCTTTTAACGGAAGCAAAAACTTCCCCGGAAAATCGATGCTGAATTATCTGGAGTCGAATGGCGTAAAATTCGGAACCGACGTAAATGCTTATACCTCGTTTGACGAAACGGTATATAACATCTCAAATGTTCCGGTAAACCGCGATGGAATCGTCGATTCATGTCTTTTGATCCTTCATGATTGGGCCAATGCCATCGCCTTAGAAGACAAAGAGATCGATGAAGAACGAGGTGTAATTCGAGAAGAATGGCGAACCCGTACCAATGCGAATATGCGTATTCTCGAAAAACTTATTCCCCAAGTCTTTGCAGGCAGCCAATATGCCAATCGTATGCCGATCGGGACAATGGATATTGTCATGAACTTCCCGTATCAAACCCTGAAAGATTATTATCACAAATGGTATCGTCCCGATTTACAGGGAATCATTATCGTAGGGGACATCGATGTAGAGAAAACCGAGAAGAAATTACAAGAGATTTTCAATACTATCCCCAAACCCGAGAATGCAGCAGAACGTATTTATTATACAGTTCCCGACAACAAAGAACCGATTGTTGCCATCGCAAAAGATAAAGAAGCTACAAGCAGCCAAGTAACGGTATATTATAAGCACAAACCTATGCCTAAAGAGCTGAAGGCTACTATCGCCGGAATTCTCAATATTTACCTGAAATCGGTAACTTCTATGATGTTGAATGACCGACTGAAAGAGATATCGGAAAAACCGGAAGCACCTTTTATGTCGGCATATAGCTACGATGGGAATTTTATCGTATCCAAAACCATGGATGCATTTACCACAATGGCCATCAGTAAAGAAGGAGAGACAGAAAACGCCTTGAAAGCACTTCTTCAAGAAACAGAACGTGTGAACCAATTCGGATTTACCGAATCGGAATACGAACGGGCAAAGGCCAATTTGTTGAGCATGATCGAAAATATGTATAAGGAACGAGAAAAACAAAAAAACAGTTCATACGTAGAAGAATATGTCACACATTTCACCGATGGCGGATCGATCTGCGGCATTGAAACCGACTATGCTCTACTGAATAAGGTTGCAGCTTCTACGGATATAGAACAAGTAAATAAATACATACAAGATCTTATTGGAGAAGAGAATATCGTAGTCACTATTACCGGACCTGAAAAAGAGGGTGTCTCTTATCCTTCGGAAACTGAGATTCTCACACTTCTAAAAGCTGTAAAGGATGAGAAGTTGCAACCTTATGTCGATAAAATCTCGGACGAACCGTTAATTGCCCAAGAACCTGAAGCCGGAAGTATCGTCAAAACAAGTATCGACAAAAAATTCGGGACAACGATATGGACTCTTTCTAACGGAGCAAAAGTTGTTATCAAACCGACAACATTTAAAGATGATGAAATTTTACTGTCAGGAATCAGTAAAGGTGGAAGTCTGCTCTATGGAGACAAAGACATCTCAAATCTCAAGGTATTCAACAACATCATCGACTTAGGCGGGTTGGGAAATTTCAATAACATCGATCTGAAGAAAGTTCTGGCCGGGAAAAATGTCTCTTTGAGTATCGGGTTGGACAGCCGCTCGGAAATTGTCAGCGGAAGCTCCACCCCCAAAGATCTGGCAACATTGATGCAACTGCTTTATCTCTCTTTTACAGATCAACACAAAGATGACGACGCTGTAAATGCTTGGAAAAGCAAGATTAAAGATATGTTGAAAAATATCAGTGCCAATCCTCGTTCTGCATTCCAAGATTCTCTGAATGTTGCCCTATATAAAACAAATCCGAGAAAGATGAACCTAAAGGTTGAAGAGATCGATGAGATCGACTATGAACGTATTCTTCAAATATGGAAAGAGCGATTTGGCGATGCATCGGACTTTACATTTACTTTTGTCGGCAATATCGATGAGAACAAGTTGAAGCCATTAGTCGAAAAATACATTGCTTCTCTTCCCTCGACATACAGTAAAGAAAAGCCCGGTATAGACAAAATAGGAATACGTATGGACGACTATTCCAACCATTTTGAGAAACCGATGCAAACGGTTACCTCAACGGTATATGCCGCATATGTGGGGAAATGTAAATATTCATTGGAAAACAGCATAAAGTTGAATATGTTCGACCAAATCATGGATATTGTCTATACTGCCACTATCCGAGAAGAAGAAGGTGGCACATACGGTGTGGGGACACAATCTGTTCTCTCGAAAGAGACGGATACATGGATGTTCCTTTTCGGATTCGATACCAACCCCGAGATGCAGGAAAAGCTGGAAAAACGGGCTATTGCCGAACTGGAAACAGTCGTAAAGGAAGGCCCATCGGAAGAAGACTTCAACAAAGTGAAAGAGTATATGCTGAAAAGCCATGCTGAAAACTTACATGAAAACAAATATTGGTTAGGAATAATCGATACATACAACCGATACGGAATAGATAATATGTCGAACTTCGAAACTATCGTGCAAAAACAAACACCCGAAAGCATCCGGAAACTGCTGAAGAAGCTATTTGCAAAGGCAGCATTCATAGAAGTATCGATGAAAGGGATACAAGAATAAATTGCTAAATTTCCCTGCAATTTAGCAAAGATCACACTTACACCAAGAACGCCATACGCAGAACAGTAAAGCGTATGGCGTTCTTGTTTTTTCATTTTTTATTTTTAAATTCGCCTTAAACAACGGTAAGTAATTTACACCGTATATTTCATAACAACATTCATAATACCACACACAATCATGAAAAGAATTTTTTTATTGAGTGCCATTTTTATAATGAGCATCTTTGGGGCAAAAACTGAAGATTTAAAATTATGGTATAAACAACCTGCTACTCAATGGGTCGAAGCGCTACCTTTAGGAAATTCTCGATTAGGAGCTATGGTTTACGGAATTCCGAATGACGAAGAGATTCAATTAAACGAAGAAACGGTTTGGGGAGGAGGACCTCATCATAATAACAATCCTGAAGCGAAAACTGCCTTACCTGAAGTAAGACGACTTATATTCGAAGGGAATTCGAGAAAAGCCAAATCGATCATGGAAGAGAAATTTAGGACTCCTCGTAACGGAATGCCTTATCAAACGATAGGAAGTTTAAAACTACATTTTGACGGTCATAAAAACTATACCGATTACTACCGAGATTTAGACTTAAAAAGAGCTGTTGCGACAACACGTTATAAAGTAAATGGCATAACCTATACCCGAGAAATATTTACATCGTTTGTCGACAATGTTGTGATTATAAAGATTTCAAGTGACAAGCAAGGAAGTTTAAACTTTACGGCCGATTATGTTTCACCATTAAAACATAGTGTTTCCAGTAAAAAAGGGAAATTGATTTTATCGGGGAAAGGTGCCGACCATGAAGGGGTACCCGGAGGCATCCGTATAGAAACCCAAACATATATAAAAACAACGGATGGAAAAGTTAAAACATCAAATAACCAACTCTCCGTTTCTAATGCAACTACGGCAACAATCTATATATCGGCTGCAACAAATTTTGTCAATTACAAGGACATAAGTGCAAACGAACATAAACGGGCAGATGTCTATATGAAAGCTGCGTTAAAAAAAACGTATGAAAAAGCCCTATCAGACCATATTACTTATTATAAAAAACAATTCGACCGGGTAATTTTAGATCTTGGGACTTCTAATGCGGCTCAAGAAGAGACTCATATAAGAATAAAAAACTTTAAAAACGGGAATGACGTCTCACTTGCGACACTCATGTTCCAATTCGGGCGATACTTACTTATATCATCATCGCAACCTGGAGGACAACCTGCTAATTTACAAGGCATCTGGAATGAAAAACTTCAAGCTCCTTGGGATGGAAAATATACAATCAACATCAATACTGAAATGAATTACTGGCCGGCAGAAGTAACCAACCTCAGTGAAACGCACGAGCCATTGATTCAAATGGTCAAGGAACTTTCAGTAAACGGACAGGAAACAGCAAAAAAGATGTACGGTTGTAACGGATGGGTAACCCACCATAATACAGATTTATGGCGCAGTTGCGGACCGGTCGACGGGGCTGATTATGTATGGCCCAACGGAGGCGCATGGCTCTCACAACATCTATGGCAACATTATCTTTATACCGGAGACAAAGTATATTTGCAAGATGTATATCCGGCATTAAAAGGTGCAGCGGATTTTTTCCTCGATTTTTTAGTCGAACACCCGACATATAAATGGATGGTGACAGTACCTTCAAGCTCACCAGAACACGGACCAAGAGGGAACGGAAACTCTATCATTGCCGGATGTACCATGGATAACCAAATCGTTTTCGATGTACTTTCGAACGCATTATACGCAACAAAAATATTAAACGGAAATGAAGATTATTGCAACAAGTTACAAAATATGATAGATCGTCTCGCCCCCATGCAAATTGGGCAATACAACCAATTGCAAGAATGGCTTCAAGACGTAGATGACCCTAAAAATGAACATCGTCATGTTTCGCACTTGTATGGCTTATACCCCAGTAACCAGATTTCGCCCTATCGTCACCCAGAACTTTTTCAGGCAGCACGTAATTCTTTAATTTACAGAGGAGATAAAGCAACAGGGTGGTCAATCGGTTGGAAAATAAATTTATGGGCACGATTATTAGACGGAAACCATGCCTATAAAATTATCCAAAACATGTTGATGCTTGTCGAAAACGGTACTAATGAAGGAAGAACCTACCCAAATCTTTTCGATGCACATCCACCTTTCCAAATCGACGGGAATTTCGGATTTACGGCAGGAGTAGCCGAAATGTTGCTGCAAAGTCATGACGGTGCAGTACATCTATTACCGGCTCTTCCCGAAGCCTGGCGCAAAGGAAGTATAAAAGGATTAATGGCTCGAGGAGGATTCGAAGTCAGTATGGAATGGGACGGAACACAGCTTAACAAAGCTCAAATTTTATCAAAACTCGGAGGAAATCTTCGAATCCGCTCTTATGTCCCATTAAAAGGGGAAGGTATAAAACCGGCCCAAGGAAATAACCCTAACCCATTTTATCAAACGGCAAACATAAAAAAACCGTTAGTCTCAGCAAAGATTAATCCTCAATATCCCCTATTATATAGAATATATGAATACGATATAACTACCGAACCCGGGAAAAAATACATAATAGAACGAGACGGAAATCTCCGATAAAGATCATCTGATACAAAAGGCCGATATTTAGTAAAACAAAATATCGGCCTTTTCATATTGCTCAAAATAAAGAAGAATCTATTATAAATTAATCATATTAACAAAACTTGAATATTAATTCTATCGAAAAATAGCAGTTTTCGAAATTATTTTCAAAATAAAAGGCTACATTTGCGTGAACAAAAACAAATCTATTTAAATATGGCTAAAATAAAAGGTGCTGTTGTAGTGAACAACGAGCGTTGCAAAGGATGTGAACTTTGCGTTGTGGCATGTCCATCCGACGTGTTGGCTCTCCAGCCGAAAGAGGTAAACGATAAAGGATATCATTATGCTTACATGAAAAATCCTGACAACTGTATCGGTTGTGCCAGTTGCGGCTATGTGTGTCCTGACGGATGCATTACCGTGTATAAAGTAAAACTATAAACGAGGGTCTCCCACTCTCTTCACTTTAAAAAATTAAAAATAAGATATGACAGAAGATGTAAAATTAATGAAGGGAAATGAAGCAATAGCCCATGCAGCTATACGTTACGGGGCTGATGGATACTTCGGATACCCTATCACTCCACAATCTGAGATTATGGAGACATTAATGGAAATGAAACCTTGGGAGACTACCGGTATGGTGGTACTTCAGGCAGAAAGCGAAGTTGCTGCAATCAATATGGTTTATGGCGGTGCGGGTTGCGGTAAAGCAGTAATGACATCGTCCTCAAGTCCGGGAGTCAGTTTAAAACAAGAAGGTATTTCTTATATAGCCGGAGCCGAACTCCCTTGCCTTATCGACAATGTAATGCGAGGAGGACCCGGTTTAGGTACCATACAACCCAGTCAGGCCGACTATTTCCAAACGGTCAAAGGCGGAGGCCATGGCGATTATCGCCTTATCACTTTAGCTCCGGCTTCGGTCCAGGAAATGGCCGATTTTGTAGGTCTGGGATTTGATCTTGCCTTTAAGTACAATAATCCTGCGATAATACTTGCTGACGGTATTATTGGACAAATGATGGAAAAAGTGGTTCTGCCGCCTTTCCGTCCCCGTCGTACGGAAGAAGAAATTCGGAAACAAATGCCATGGGCAACTCAAGGAAAACTTGTCGGACATAAACGGAATGTCATTACGTCATTAGAGTTAGACCCGGCCATCATGGAAGAAAATAACATACGTTTCCAAGCCAAATATCGCAAAATAGAAGAAGCCGAAGTGCGTTATGAAGAGATCGGTTGCGAAAATGCCGATTATTTGATGGTAGCATTCGGTTCTATGGCCCGCATCTGTTTGAAAACACAGGAAATGGCTCGTGCCGAAGGTATAAAAGTCGGAGTATTACGCCCGATCACATTATGGCCTTTCCCGTCAAAAGCAATTGCTGAATACGCCGATAAAGTAAAAGGCATGATCTCGGTAGAATTAAATGCCGGACAAATGGTCGAAGACATACGTCTTGCCGTTAACGGGAAAGTGAAAGTCGAACATTTCGGCCGTTTAGGAGGAATTGTTCCTACTCCGGACGAAGTTCTCGATGCCCTTAAACAGAAATTATTATAATTCGGGTATTTTACTCTATAAAGGATATAAACCGAATTTTTTATAGAAAAAAGAAAGTATTTCTTTCAGACGATTTAAAACTCAAGATTATGGATGTAAACGAAATCATAAAACCCGAAAACATCGTATATACCAAGCCGAGACTGATGAATGACAACCCGATGCACTATTGCCCGGGATGTAGCCACGGCGTTGTACACAAACTCATCGCCGAAGTTATCGACGAAATGGGGATGGAAGAAAAAGCTATCGGTATCGCTCCGGTAGGTTGTGCCGTATTTGCATATAATTATATCGATATTGATTGGCTGGAAGCAGCCCACGGACGTGCTCCGGCAATAGCAACAGCCGTAAAAAGACTAAATCCGTCAAAAATGGTATTTACGTACCAGGGTGATGGAGACTTAGCGGCTATCGGAACTGCAGAAACCATTCATGCTTGCAACCGGGGAGAAAATATCGTTATTATATTTATCAATAATGCAATCTATGGAATGACCGGCGGACAAATGGCCCCTACAACATTGGAAGGTATGGTGACCGCCACTTGTCCTTATGGAAGAAATGTAGAACTGAACGGTTACCCGTTGAAAATCTCGAATCTCGTAGCGCAATTAGACGGAACATGCTACGTTACACGTCAAAGCGTACATACAGCAGCAGCTGTCAAAAAAGCGAAAAAAGCGTTGCGTCAAGCATTTGAAAACTCAATGGCACGTAAAGGGACCTCATTGATAGAATTTGTTTCGACATGTAATTCGGGATGGAAAATGACCCCGGATCAAGCAAACAAATGGATGGAACAGAATATGTTTGCCAAATACCCGTTAGGAGATTTGAAAAATGAATAACTTGTAAAAATCGATCACAAATGAAAGAAGAAATTATTATAGCCGGGTTCGGCGGACAAGGTGTGCTCTCGATGGGTAAGATTTTAGCATACTCAGGCCTTATGGAAAACAAAGAGGTGAGCTGGATGCCCTCTTACGGACCCGAACAGCGTGGTGGTACTGCTAATGTAACCGTTATTCTAAGTGACGAGCGCATCAGCTCTCCCGTATTAAATACTTACGACATCGCCATTATTCTGAACCAACCTTCATTGGAAAAGTTCGAAAACAAAGTCAAACCGGGTGGAATATTAATATATGACGGCTATGGAATCCACCATGCTCCTACTCGAAAAGATATAGATATATATCGTATCGATGCTATGGATACGGCTATTGAAATGGAAAACTCTAAAGCGTTTAACATGATCGTACTCGGAGGATTGTTAAAGGTGAAACCGATGGTATCTCTTGAAAATGTATTGAAAGGATTGAAAAAATCTTTACCAGAACGTCACCATAAATTGATTCCGATGAACGAACAAGCCATCTTAAAAGGTATGGAAATCATCAAAAAAGTATAAAATCTATACCATACAAACTGAAAATGCGGTTGTTTATTAAAACAACCGCATTTTTTTATTCCATCATTCGCTTCAACTTGAATTTTCCCCATACAATTTGTTAAAAATCAGAGAGGTTT
The DNA here is from genome assembly GCA_949297285.1 of uncultured Bacteroidales bacterium. Classification (GTDB taxonomy): domain Bacteria; phylum Bacteroidota; class Bacteroidia; order Bacteroidales; family Coprobacteraceae; genus Coprobacter. The sequence continues at coordinate 49,771 of CASFRL010000005.1, read as the reverse complement.
ATATTTGTTTTATGTTAAAATGATTTTTAATTTTGTATTTATATCATTCACACTAAATACATACAATGAAAACACTAAAATTACTCCTTCTCTGTACCATTTATGGTATAACAATGCATGCTAATAATTACAAAAGTATTCGGGATTTCAATGTCTTACCGACCAACTCTCCTGAAGTGAACAAACAAAATTTACAAAAAGCGATCGATTGGGCAGCACAATCGGGCTCTGCATTATTTGTTGAACCATCTGAAGAACCCTACCCTGTAAACGGCGGAATAATCTTGAAAAGGAACGTTTCTCTAATCGGAGTACACGGACCGACAGGACGGGGTACGAAACATCCGTCTCGTAACACCCCGGTAGGTTCGGTTTTTAGTATTACAGATCAAAATGAACCATTTATTTCCGTGCAGTCGGCAACCCAAATTCGGGGTATCCAATTCTGGTATCCGGAACAGACTTATACAACAGCTGATAAAATAATAAAATACAAACCGACCATTCAAATGTGCAGGGGACAAAAAGCGCATGGGGTCACCTTATCTTGTCTTACCTTTTATGGAGAATATACTGCAATGGACTTTACTGCAACTCCAAAAAACACAAGCGAGCTCATTCTCATCGAACATTGTTATGGTTATCCTCTCAGCGGACAATTTATCCGAATTGATTATTGCTATGACATTCCGCGAATTTTACATTGTCATGTAAACCCGGCAAATATGAGAGAATTTGGACGTTCATTCAGGCAAGAGGTTATTGATAAGGTAATTGCCAATCAAAAATACGCATTCTACATTGACCATACCGACAACGCTCAAATAATAGACGTATTTACATTTGGAACATACGGCGGAATATTTTTAGGGCCGGAATCTTACGGTCAACTGACAAACTTCAATCTCGATTGTGTTACAATAGGAATTTATAAAAACGGGTCAGGTACAAAAAACAGAAATTGGCAAATTGCACAAGGTTCAATTATTGCTAATGTAGGAGAATCTGTCAAAGAGATACACCCGATTGTCATCGAAGGAGAAGGTCACACTGCAATATCCAATGTCGAAGCTTTTTCGGGCATGAATGGTGCCCTTACTACAATCGGACAATCTTATGATTACCTGCTTGTAAAAGGAGACAAACGCTTGACTATATCGTTATCGGGTTGCCGAATGCGGAATTATATATCAGAAAATCCAATTACGGTAGAAAATCTGAAAGCAAAGATTCAAGCCGTAGCTTGTATTGACAAGAACGAAGAGTTATACAACAAAATAATCGAATAATTTCAAATTAATATTTTCGCTCATATATTCAGGCACTTACACAAATGTATTATAACTATTGGTTATATCCAAAAGAATAAAAAGAAATACCCTATTCGCTAAAACCAATTATTATGTACCTTTGTTAATACAAATACGAATTTATTTCTAACATAAAAATACTCAAAGGTTATGAATTACCTAACAGACAAAAAATTGACAATCGTAGGAGCTGCCGGAATGATCGGCTCAAATATGGCTCAAACGGCATTAATGCTGAAACTGACTCCAAACATCTGCCTTTATGATCCTTATGCCCCGGCTCTCGAAGGCGTTGCAGAGGAAATGTTGCAATGTGGATTTGAAGGTGCCAATATCACCTTCACCAGTGATATAAAAGAGGCTCTTACCGGAGCCGAATATGTCGTTTCGTCTGGTGGAGCTGCCCGTAAAGCCGGAATGACCCGTGAAGATTTATTGAAAGGCAATGCTGAAATCGCAGCTCAGTTCGGGAAAGACCTGCGGAGTTACTGTCCGAATGTAAAACATGTTGTCGTTGTATTTAATCCGGCCGATATCACCGGTTTGATAACGCTTCTTTATGCAGGACTCAAACCTTCTCAAGTTTCGACATTGGCAGCACTTGACAGTACACGGCTGCAGAACGAATTGGTAAAATATTTTAAAATTCCAGCCTCTGAAATAAAAAATTGCCGGACTTATGGCGGACATGGGGAACAGATGGCCGTATTTGCCTCTACGACAACCGTACAAGGGAAAGCCTTGTCCTCTTTAATTGGAAGCGAAAAATTACCGGAAAACGATTGGAAAGAAATAAAACAAAAAGTTATACAAGGTGGTAAACATATCATCGACTTAAGAGGCCGTTCTTCGTTCCAAAGTCCTGCATATTTATCTATCGAGATGATTGCTGCCGCTATGGGTGGAGCACCTTTCCGCTGGCCGGCCGGTGTATATGTGCATTCGGGCAAATTCGACCACATCATGATGGCAATGGAAACAGCAATCACCAAAGACGGTATATCTTATAAAGAAGTAAAAGGAACTGATTCTGAAGAAAAAGAGCTCGAAAACAGTTACAAACATCTATGCACCTTACGTGACGAAGTTATTGCAATGGGTATAATCCCGCCTATCAACGAATGGCATGCACTGAACCCCAACATAAAATAAGAGTGCTTTACAACTAACTTTTTCAGTGATCGACGAGTATCAATCACTGAAAAATAAAGAAGAACCATATCGACTTCAGTCTTTCGATATGGTTTTTCTATTAGATCAAGATACCCAAAGAGCGGTAACCCCTGAATTTCATACCTTCTCCCCCTCCCTTCTTTCCCCGCAAAAAACTTTTCAGGGATTCGGGGAAAATACTAATGCCAAAAAGAGAGAAACAGGCTATGCACTTTTGAATTTTATTACTATTTTTATAGATAAATATATATTGCTTATAAAAACAGTAATTAACTCTAAATTTAGCCTATACAAATCGCTAATATTAAATATTTTTGTAAAGGGAATTAGAAATCCTTATCTCACTTGTACACAAAAGACAAAATGGATAAATATTTAAATGTCATATCTTTGAATATTCCTTGGCCAGCGAACTATGGTGGCGTAATCGATATATACTACAAATTAAAGGCCCTACATGCATGCGGGGTACACATCATTTTACATTGTTTCGAATACGAAAGGGCCAAAAGTCCGGAATTGGAGGCCATCTGCCACGAAGTACATTACTATAAACGTCGCACAGGAATAATTCCCAACCTAACATACCTTCCCTACAACGTATATGGGCGCAAAGATCCGCATTTAATCAGCAATTTATTGAATAACAATTATCCCATATTATTCGAAGGATTACACTCTTGCTACTATATAGGAGACAAGCGACTGAGAAACAGAATGAAGATATTTAGAGAATGCAATATTGAACATGATTATTATCGGGCATTATCGCATTCGACCGACAATATTATCAAAAAATGGTATTTTCAATTAGAGGGACTTCGCTTTCAACTTTTCCAGAAACAGGCCGAATGGGCAAACCTTATCGTCGCGGTTTCTATGACAGATGCCTCTTATTTACGGAAAATTTTTCCCCACAAACAAATCGAATTTATCCCTTGTTTTCATGCAAATGAACAAATCTCGATTTCAAGAGGGAAATCCGATTATGTATTATATCACGGGAAACTGTCTGTACCGGAAAATGAAAAGGCTCTATTGTTTCTTATAAAGAACGTGTTCAGTCGGTTAAATTATTCCTGCATTATCGCAGGAATGAACCCGACAGAATCGATTTACAAAGCCGCAGCACCTTATCCCAACGTTCGTATCATCCCGAATCCGACACAAGAGCAAATGGACAAATTGATCTCTCAAGCTCAAATACATACACTTGTAACATTTCAAGATACCGGATTGAAATTAAAATTGCTCAACAGCCTTTTCTGTGGTCGCCATATAGTAGCCAATCCGCTCATGCTTGCCGGAAGCGGATTGGACTCTCTATGTCATATTGTCAACACGGCCGATGAAATGGTACAAGTATGCAACAAGCTAATGGAAGAACCTGTCGATGAGAATATCGTACAACAACGAAAAGCAATATTGTTTCCGGAATATTCAAACGCTTACCAGGCCGAACGATTACGGAAAATGATTTATGGCGAATAATCTGCAACCATAATGGCATCGAGATTTTAATCCGACCTTTTACTTGTATCTCATAATCGGGGAAACAGAATCAAAATTTAGATCATATAATTTTCAGACTGTACACGATATTACCGCATCTGATTTGCAAAATGTATTTGCTGGTAAGAGGTAAATTATTGAAGACATTTGAACCTCTTGCCAAATCACCGGTTTGCAGCACTATACCCGAAAATCCATAAAGCACATAGTGACATTCTTCTCCCGTTTCATTACGGACAACGACATTACCCTGTTTATCTCGATAAGCAAAAACCTGCAAATTGTCATCGGTACGATTTAAATGTACCGACGTTACCGGACGTTCACTTTTTGCATAAGCTGTATTAGCGCCCAAACGATGCCCGGCTTCAAAGAACAGATACCAATAACCTTCGTCATCCTGAATAAAAAATGGTGATGCGACTCGGGATACGGCAGACATCTCGCCATTTCCATTGTCCATAATTTTTACATCGTTACAATTCATGTATGTACCCCAATGTACTTCCATGTCGAAATTTTTTCCCACCTCAGCTACCGATATATTGCCTGCACTGCTGTGAAAAAATACGAAACAACGATCATCAACCACCATTAAAAATGGTCCGCTGACATTATTGGCATAATTTGGTCTTGTAGTTGTTCCCGGTATGGTTTTGGATGTCGGACTCGGAGTTATCAAAGGTTTCCGAACACATTTCCAATCAATGCCGTCTTTAGAATGTGCCCAATAAATCGTACGTTTATTATTTTCATTAATCATCAACAACATGACATACTTGTTGTCATATCCCGGCACTTCATAATCAAATACCTTTGCATAACTCGCTTCGCGCGAACTAAAACTGAAATCATCATACCTGACAACTTCATCGCCATATTCCCAATCCCATAAATTATCACTGACGGCATAATTCGTCCGGTTATTGTCTCCATGAAAATACATAAAATATTTATTATAGACATCATTCCAAATAATATGACATGATGAAATATGGGATGTGTTAACTCCTTGCTCTTTAATCCAGTCATTACTCATTCGAATGCCTTGCTCCGCCCAAGGGCCGTCTAATGTCGGTCCTGTATACAGGTACATTCCTCCGGGATCATCGTGCGGGGTATGATACCAATAATAACGATCAATGGGTTTTGTACCGTCCTTAAACAAACCGTTCTCGTCAGTATGTTTATGTGTATCAATTACCACAGGGAAAATATATTCATTCGTCGGAGAAGGTATTTCATAAGCTTCTGTATCTATGATAAAACCAACAGGTGTCACATCGGGTAATAATCCGGTAGAGATCGGTGAAGGTCCGACAACATAATATGGTTGAGATTTTGATCTGAACGACAATTCTTCATCTTTTTCAAGCGTTGCCCTAATTTCATATACCCCTTTCGGCAAAACAGCAGGAATGGATAATGTACAAACGGCTTTATTATCTTTTATATTTAATTCTTCCGGTTCTATTTGCGACAATCCATCTTGGTTATATAACGAAACATAAACATGACTATCATCATCAACAAGAGAGGTTGTCAAGGATACTTGTATCGTATGTTGATTTCCTTCAATATGGCAGTCCGAATCCAATGTAAGCGTATGAACTTGAGGCCTTAAAGAGAAGTTTCCTGTTCCACACTTCACATAGGCAATATCCATATCACAATATTGGTCTTTATCCGCACCGATACGGACATAATTGTTCGATCCGTCATAGTGCGTTTTTACTCCTGTAAGTACCGGCTCATCCAAATTATCGACATATACATCATAGGTATAATCCGAACCATGATATACAAAACGATAAATATGCCATTCTGATGTATTCAACGGATATTTCTCTTCCGCCTCGTGTTTCCATGCTGGAGTAAAACATAAATATCCACCTTCAAGATCTCCATACTTAAGGTACATTTTTATTTTCTTCCCGCCAAAACAGATAGTTATTTGATTGGCCTCAAATGTAGTTTCAGTATCAGAAATCTGGATCGGATTCAAACGGGCCTTAATATCTATCGTATAATCATTTGCTTTATTTGTAGCCGGATAACTTGTCGGTGTAAGAAAACCATCTGCACCCGACAACTTTTGAATGTGTACATATCCATTTTCTTGATCTGCGGTCAAATATGTTTTTGAACATTTCCAACCGGCATCTTGTGCAGTTTCTCCCGATTGATTCCAATTATCCATTGTCTTATTCAATATATCCCATACTGCATCATCCGCAATCGAGATTTTAGGAGTTATAATAACAAAAAGGCCAAACAATATTTGAATTATTTTTTTCATGCCCACACAATTTTTATTCAAATTTCTACTTTATTATATATCATCCATATAAATCGTACATATTTTACTATACACACGACATTAGTTTTTCTTTGCCAACTGCAATCCCTTCATTTTTTTATATCGGTACAATGCTTCGATATAATAATAATCTGCATAGTTGATCGATGCATCAATCTCATAACCTGCCGGTAAGTTTCCGGTTGCATGCAACAAAAAAGCAGGTTTTTGATTTCCACATTTATATTTTTCTGAAGACAAAGAGGCCAACGTTCGTTCTGCAACCGTCCAATAATGCGCCGCCAAAGATTGATTGTCTTCTAAAAAAGATAGCTCCAATAACGCCGATGCACATACAGCTGCCGCCGATACATCTTTCGGCCGTTCGGGAACAGAGGGCGCATCAAAATCCCAATAGGGGACATAATCATCGGACAATCTTTTCAGATAAGCTTCTGTCAGTTTCTCAACAAATCTCAAATACTCTTTATTACGGGTTTCACGATATACCATCGTAAAACCATAAATAGCCCAAGCCTGGCCTCTTGACCAACAAGATTCATTATTGTATCCTTGATTGGTGACCCCTTTGATGAAAGAGCCATCTATCGTATCATATATGGCCACGTGGTAATTTGTATAATCGGGTCGAAACTGATTTTCCATCGTTACCCGAGCATGACTTTCGGCAATACGATAATAATCAGGATTTCCGCCATTTTTTGCAGCCCAGAACAACAAATCGAGATTCATCATATTGTCCATGATTGTATTATGAGGCCATCCCATACTCTTATCAATATGCGCCCACGATAAAATAGTACCAACTTTCGGATTGAAAAACGAAGCTAATTTATCAGCACCAGCCAATGCAATTTGTTTATAATAAGGATTTTCCGTTATACGATAAGCATTTACGAAACTGCAAAAAAATTGAAATCCCAGATCATGGTCACCTCTATGTTTTGGATTCAACAACTCTATCAGACAGTTGGTATAGCGTTCTGCTTCATGTTTTATAACTTCATCCCGGGTATTTTCATAATCATACCATAAAATTCCCGGCCAGAATCCGCTTGTCCAATCATAAACATCAATCATATTCCATTGGTCAGACAAAGTATTAATGCTTCGAGGCAATAAACAAGAATCTTTTTTTATCATCTGCAAAGATCGTTTTATTTGCTCATGACAATACACCAACTCATCTTCCACATCTACATTATCATCTTTCTGAGCCTTATACGAAAGGTTACAAGAAGAGAAAAAAACTCCGAGAACAAGAATTGTCTGAAATACAATACAGATTTTTTTCATACTAATACAATCTATTAATTTGCATTATTTTACATAATAACCTCAACTTCATATATTTTACCAGCAGGCATAAGTGGCAATATATTTCCTTCTATTTTTTGTCCATCCAGATATATAGACTGTACTCCTTTCATACGACCATTTCGGTTTATGACAGATATTTTATATATGGCGTTTCTAAAACGTCTGACTACTTTATACTCTTTCCATGTCGATGGAATACAAGGGTCTATCAATAACCCGTCGTATTCGGGACGGATACCTAAAATATATTGTGTAATGGCAAAATAATTCCATGCAGCAGTCCCTGTCAACCAAGAATTTTTCGCCTCACCCGGTTTATATGCATCTTTCCCGGCAATCATCTGTGCATAAACATAAGGTTCTACCTTGTGCAGTTCACTATGTGATTCTTCTATATAGGCCGGACATATCCGTTTATAATATTCCCATGCCAAATCACCTCGTCCTCTAACCGTTTCGCCAATCATAATCCAAGGATTATTATGGCAGAAAATACCAGCATTTTCTTTATACCCTTCCGGATAACTTGATATTTCGCCATATTCGATATGGTATGTTTTATATGCCGGAGTATTCAATACGATTCCATATTCGCACAATAACCGCTCTTGTACTGAATTTAAAGCCTTATCTACCAACCCTTCATGTAAACCTATTCCTGCCATAGAGCACCAACCGTTCGATTCGATAAAAATCTGGCCTTCTTCATTTTCATGCGACCCGATCTTATTACCGTAAAAATCATACGCCCGCAAAAACCATTCGCCATCCCAACCATATTGTTTGACGGCATCGATCATTTGATTGACATGACGCATGGCACGTTCGGCTTCTTGTCTTTTCCCTAACTTTTTGGCAAGTTCAGCATATTCACGTCCGTACATGACAAACAGCCCGGCAATCATCAGACTTTCAGCTTTAGATCCCTTAGTTTTATTCTCGGTAGTTTGAAAACTCTCATCCGGATTTGTTGAGAAACAATTCAGATTCAGACAATCATTCCAGTCTGCCCGACCGATCAATGGTAATCCATGAGGTCCTAAATTATTAACAACATGATTAAAAGAGTTTGTCAAATGGTCAAATAAAGAGCCTCTATTGTCATCGTTATTATCATAAGGGACGCTTTCATCAAGAATCGAGAAGTCTCCGGTTTCTTTCAAATAATGAATCGTACCGAAAATCAACCACATCGGATCATCATTAAATCCTTGTCCGATTTCATTATTTCCTTTTTTTGTCAGAGGTTGGTATTGATGATAACAACTGCCATCCGGAAATTGAGTAGCTGCAATATCAAGCAATCGTTCACGAGCCCGTTGTGGGATTTGGTGCAGAAATCCGATCAGGTCTTGGTTCGAATCACGGAAACCCATACCCCGACCGATACCACTCTCAAAAAAAGAAGCAGAACGCGAGAAACAAAAAGTAATCATACATTGATACGGATTCCAGATGTTCACCATACGATCGAGTTTTTCATTTCCGGAATGCAATTCATACACATTCAGCAACCGATTCCAATAATTCTGCAATTCACAAAAAGCGGCATCTACGTCAGCGACAGTACTGAACCGTCGTATAGTTTCTTCCGCTTTATTCTTATTGATGACTTGCAAATTTTCCCATTTCTCATTTTCTGCATTCTCGACATAACCCAATATAAATATGAGTGTCTGTTCTGTATGGGGATCGAGTTCTATCTCTAAACAATGCGATGCAATAGGCGACCACCCATGTGCTATACTGTTTTGCGCCTCTCCCTGCAACACCACTTGCGGTGTATCAAAACCATTATCCTGACCTAAAAATACATCTCTATCCGTATCAAAACCTTTGATTTCACGATTCACCGAATAGTAAGCGTAATGATTGCGACGTTCACGATACTCTGTTTTATGATAGATAACGCTACCTTTAACTTCCACTTCACCTGTCGAAAGATTTCTTTGGAAATTTTCCATATCGGTCTGAGCATTCCAGAAACACCACTCAATAAAAGAAAACAATTTTATCTTCTTGTTTACAGCACTATTATTTCGCAATGTAATTTTCTGAATCTCGGCCTGTGTATGTAAAGGGACAAAGAAAAGGACTTCAGCTTCTATCCCTAAATTAGCACCTTTTATCTGTGTATAATTAAGGCCATGACGGCACTCATAAGTTTCTAACTTCGTTTTACAAGGTTTCCATCCCGGATTCCATACAACACCCCCATCATTTATATAAAAATAACGTCCGCCATAATCCATGGGGACATTATTATAACGATAACGGGTAATCCGTCTGTACTTTGCATCTTTACAGAAAACATATCCTCCTGCTGTATTTGAAATTAATCCGAAAAAATCTTCCGTACCTAAATAATTTATCCATGGATAAGGTGTTTGCGGATTGGTTATCACATATTCGCGTCGGGCATCATCATAATAGCCATACTTTTTCATAACTTATATTTGGTTTTTATTTCAAATTCATTTTTATTAGTATTTTCTTTCATATCATACTCAAATAAATCTCAACATCTCAAAAGTAAAAAAGAGGATACAAGATTTGCAATGAAGACTGCCAACCGCACAATAAAACACTTAATATCAATTTCACTGTAAGAATATTGACCTTTTGCTTCTTAAGGTTAAAATATTTTCCAGATGAATAACAAATACTTAAAAAGTATCATAAAATATATGGTTTCAGCTTAGTATTACAAATGTAGGCAGTCTGTGAAAAACGGTATAAAAAATATTTTTATAAAGATATAATCCATCTTTCACAATAAGGGGGTTACAATATATTTGCAGAATTATAGAATATATTGGTATCGTAAAATATATATAAAATATACTTTTGAATAAATTTATTGCATTAACATGAAAAAACTTATCTGCATTTTAATTATTTTTTTATCGTCAATAGAATTTACACAGGCATACTATTTCAGAAGTTATCAAATAGAAGATGGCCTTTCCCACAATACTGTCTGGACCGTTATGCAAGATAAACAAGGATTTATGTGGTTCGGGACAATTGATGGACTAAATCGATTCGACGGAAAAAACTTTAAAGTATTTAAAAAGAATGAGCACGACCCATCATCCATCGGGAACAATTTCATACATTGCCTAAAAGAAGATTCTCAAGGTAGATTCTTGATCGGGACTAAAAATGGGCTATATCAATATCATCAAAAGACAGAAACTTTTACGAGCATTCCGCTGAAACCGTCGGGAGAAATCAGTATCAACGATATTTATGAATCACCTAATGGCGAAATATGGATTGCATGCCACGGACAAGGTTTATATCTTTTAAACAATGACTTATCTGTAAAAAAACATTACGAATGTAATGATTCGAGCAAATTACCTAACAATTTTATTTGGACCATCGTACAAGATTATGTCGGGAATATCTGGTTAGGAACCATGGGGGACGGATTGGTTTTGTTCGATCTCCAAAAAGAGCGCTTTATAAAAATGTCGGACGAACCGGATTTTGAAATTCAAGACCCGATTATCAATACCCTCTTCTGCGATGCAGATTATAACTTATGGATAGGAACCTCTACTTCAGGATTATATCGGTATAACTACCGGATAGGTAAAACCTATAATTATATGAACAAAGAGGCGTTCAACATAAAATCTATCATAGAATTTTCGGAGAACGAACTGATTATGGGTTGTGACAAAGGTTTGGTAACATTTAATCGCAATACCGAAACTTTTCGTATGCTCAACAATGAATTCGACAACCTGACAGACAACTCTATTTTTGCCGTCACAAAAGATAAAGAAGGGGCATTCTGGATTGGCACCTATTTTGGTGGAGTCAATTACTTTTCACCGACAATCAATACTTTTGCATACTACTACAATACATCAAGTTTCTCTACTAAAAAAAGTATTATCAGTAGTTTTGCTGAAGATGAAAACGGGAAATTATGGGTAGGAAGTTATAATAACGGATTGGCTCTATTCAATCCCAAAAACGGACGATTCGAACCTACCAATATAAAAATAGGATATCACGACATACAAGATCTTTATTACGACAATGGCTATCTGTATATCAGCCTATACGGACAGGGTATTTGCATTCTAAATACAAATACACAACAAATAAAATATTTAAATCAATCTGAAGATATAAACAAACATATCAGTCAGTTTGTAACAACCATATTCAAAAGCCAAGACGGATCATTCTTTTTTGCTTCTGAAGAAGGGGTAAGTTCGTATGATCCGATCAAACACAAAGCCAATAAAATAAAATATCTGAACGGTTATTCGGTCAAAGATATTATCGAAGACTACAACGGAGCCAAATGGTTTGCGGCACATACTCATGGCTTATTCCGATTAAATGCAAACAATACGTGGGACAGATATTCGTATAAGCCGGGAAAGTCATCTCTTATACCTACCAACAATATTAACTGTCTCTTTCAGGACGCTAAGTTCAGAATATGGGCAGGAACTGAAGATGCCGGATTATTATTGTTCGACCCCCAGAATAATTGTTTTAAACAAATATTCAGTGAAAACAACGGCCTACCATCCAATATTATCTACGCCATACAGAACGATACAGACGGGAACTTGTGGATAACGACAGGACGAGGGCTTTGTAAAATTAATAACGATCTGAGTAATATAGAAAATATCGGTTACATAAATGATGTACAACGTATTCGATACAATCCGAAAGCCTCTATACGTTTATCCGATAACCAATTATTTTTTGGCGGCACAAATGGTTTTATCGCTTTTTATCCTAAAGAGATACGACATAATTTACAAAAGCCAAATCTGGTTATTACACATTTTACAATTCCCAATACGATATTTACCAAATCGTCAAACAGCTCCGAAAAACGAAATATTGAAGATATTAATAATGGTATCACGCTGGAACGGAAAAATTCGACCTTTAATATAGAGTTTGTCGCATTAAGTTATCTCGCTCCGGAAGAGAACCAATATGTCTATATGCTGGAGGGTTTCGATACCGACTGGACTTACACGACCGACAACAAAGCTTATTACATGAATATACCTCCGGGAGACTATATCTTTAAAGTCAAAGGGAGTAATAATGATAATGTTTGGAGTGATTTACATCAAATCAAGATTAAAATCAAACCTTCTTTCTGGGCCTCTATCGGTATGATTTTTTTGTATATAATCTTGCTCATCGGGGTCATTGCAATATTTTTCTGGAGATACCAAAAAAGAATTGCACAAAAAAATAAAGAGCAAATTTACAGATACGCAGCAGAAAAAGAAAAAGAGATATATCAAGCCAAAATAAACTTTTTCACCAACATCGCCCATGAAGTGAGAACGCCTCTATCGCTAATTACAGCTCCATTAGAGAACATTCTTATGTCTGGAGATGGAAATGAAAAAACAAAAAGTAATCTGAATATTATTAAAATAAACGCAAACAGGTTATTGGATCTGATAAATCAGCTATTGGACTTCCGGAAAGTTGAAGAAAATATGTTTTGTTTCAATTTCCAGTATCAAGACCTCACGGCAATCATTCGCAGGGTTTACAACCAATATTATCCTAATGCACAACTGAAGGGCATAGATTTGCAATTGTCTGTTGAGCAAGAACATATTTTCTCATCTGTCGATGCTGAAGCTATTTACAAAATTATCAGCAACCTTATATCGAATGCAATAAAATATGCAAAAAAACAGATTTTGATAAAAATAAAATCGGAGAATCAGTTCATCATAATCACGGTTCAAGATGACGGCAAAGGTATTCCTGAAAACTATCAAGAAAAAATATTCGATCCATTTTTCCAAATGCAGGATAATGATGGTAATATCAAAACAGGTTCGGGATTAGGTCTCTCATTGTCCAAATCTTTAGCCGAAAAACATCAAGGAACACTACGAGTTTCTAATGCTGAAAATCAAGGTTGTGTTTTCACATTAACATTACCGATCAAGCACGGTACGGAACAAGTGCAAACGACCGAACCTGTCATTCATACCGATACATATAAAGAGACAAACCTGGATGCGAGCAGTACGCAACCGACAGAAACGAAGCCTAAACTACTGATTGTAGAAGACAATAAAGATTTGCTCGATTTTCTGGTCGACGGATTAAGTACAGATTTTAGCGTAATAGAGGCAGAAAACGGAGTTATCGCATTACAAATTGTCGAACAAGAAAATATCGATGTCATTATATCGGACATTATGATGCCGGAAATGGACGGATTAGAGTTATGCGACAAGATAAAAGGGAATGTTGCGTACTCGCACCTACCCTATATTTTACTCTCGGCCAAAACCGACACACCGACCAAAATAGACAGTTTAAAACGAGGTGCTGATGTATATTTAGAGAAACCATTCTCATTTGAGCAACTTAAAGCCCAAATCAACAGTATCATTGAAAACAGAAATAATGTACGCAATAATTTTATCAAGTCGCCTTTGATATACTTCAAACAACATACGGTAGAACACAATAACAACAATGCCGAATTTATAGAAAAACTAAATGCTCATATCATCGAAAACATGTCTGATGAACGTTTTTCGATAGATAATCTATCCGAATCGTTTCATATGAGCCGCTCTAATTTCCATAAAAAGATCAAGAACATTACCGGATTAACGCCGAATGATTATATAAAACTGATCAGGCTAAATCAAAGTGCCCAATTATTAGCCAGCGGTAAATACAAAATCAATGAAGTATGTTATATGGTCGGATTTAACACTCCCTCCTATTTTTCAAAATGTTTCTATGAACATTTCGGCAAATTACCTAAAGATTTTATCACCAACTCATAATTATAATCTAACAATTAAAGAAAGGAGAAAATGAAAACATAGTAAAAATTTTTATCTATTTTTTTCGCAATCCCTGACAAGGGAAGAATAATCAAAACAAATTATTTTCACGAAAATCTTTTTCCAAAATTATGATCAAATACATGAAACAAATTCTTATCGCTATACCTATCGCCTTTTGTGCCAATACGCTATATGCCCAGCACAATATCAGCGGAAAGGTTTATGATGCTAACCATGAACCCATTATTGGAGCGACTATCATGGTCAAAAATACCAATAAAGGTACAGCAACTGACATTGACGGAAAATATTCCATGAAAAACATCAATAATGATGATATTTTGGTATTTTCTTACATAGGTTACAATAATCAAGAAATTAAAGTCGGTGACAAAACGGTTATAGACGTCACAATGCAGGAATCGACCATTGCTCTGGATCAGGTAGTTGTGGTAGGTTACGGACAACAAAAGAAGGTAAATTTGACCGGAGCTGTTTCTGCGATTTCAGTTGATGAATCATTGAGCGGCCGTTCTATTGCAAATGCATCTACGGCTTTACAAGGTCTGGTTCCCGGTCTTACGGTTACACAAAGTTCCGGGATGGCAGGGAATAATCAATCTGAAATATTGATTCGGGGTCTCGGAACCATTAACGATGCCAGCCCTCTTATCGTAGTAGATGATATGCCTGATGTCGATATTGACCGTCTCAACATGGAAGATATTGAAAGTATTTCAGTGTTAAAGGATGCTGCCGCATCCTCCATATACGGATCTCGTGGAGCAAATGGCGTTATCCTGATCAAAACAAAATCAGGAAAAGGTGCAGGAAAAACATCGGTTACATTCTCAGGCACATACGGTTTTGAAAAACCGATACGGTCATACAGCTTCTTATCGGATTATGCACAAGCGTTGGAGGTACAGCGACAAGCGTCTGCTGCAAATAACATCGCCGAATCTTCACAAAAATATTCAAAAGGAACTGTCGATCAATGGTTGGCATTAGGTATGATAGACCCTGTGCGTTATCCCAATACCGATTGGTGGGACATCATCATGCGCACCGGAACAATGCAAAACTATAATGTATCTGCAACGGGTGGTAACGATGTTGCTAATTTTTATGCATCCATCGGATATTTAAAACAAGAAGGGTTACAAATAAATAATGACTACAACCGTTATAACGCCCGGTTTAACTTCGATTACAAATTATTCAAGAATCTTACTACCGGAGTACGAATGGATGGGAACTGGAGTAATTTTCAATATGCTCTTTCAAATGGTTTTACCGGTGGTTCGAGCGGAAATATGGACATGCAATATGCTATCGCCGGTATCACGCCTTATGATCCTGAAATAGGTGCATACGGAGGTGTTATGGCCATCGGTGAAGATCCGACGGCATTCAACCCTCTCGAATATTTTAATAATCACCTGAAAAATAAGGATGAACAACAATTAAACGGAAGTGTATATCTTGATTGGGAACCGATAAAAGGTCTCCATGCTCACGTCGATTACAGCTTACGTTACACAAACTCGTTCGAAAAACAAGCCGATATCCCCAACCAGGCTTACAACTTTCAAACAGGACAATATACCAAATGGTATGTAAATGAGAGTGCCGGAATATCAAACTATTCACAAACAGCATACAAAACTTTGCTGAATGCCCGACTCAATTATGAAAAGAAATTTGCCGGAAATCACACGATTAACGCCTTGTTTGTATATAGCGAAGAATATTGGTATGAGCGCTATATTTCGGCCTATCGGGCAGACCGTATTCACCCTAACTTGAGTGAAATAGATGCAGCTCTGACCACAACAGTGGAAAATGGAGGCTGTTCTTATACTGAAGGATTACGCTCCTATATTGGTCGATTAAACTATAACGCATTTGACAGATATTTGCTCGAACTGAATCTTCGTGTAGACGGTTCGTCAAAGTTTCAGCCCGGATATCAATACGGATTTTTCCCATCGGCATCCATAGGATGGCGTTTCAGTGAAGAAGATTGGTTGAAACCATATATCTCAAATTGGATGGATAGTGGTAAGTTACGTCTCTCGTATGGAGGTCTCGGAAACAACAGTTCTGTCGAAAGAGACGAGCAACAAGAGTTACTATACAAAAACAACTACATGATTAATGGGGAAATCGCCAAAGGATTTGTCTATTCAAAAATGCTGAATCCCGATTTGTCATGGGAAAAGACTTCGGTATTCAATGCCGGTTTAGATTTTGTTTTCCTCAAGGGCCGTCTTTCAACGGAGTTAGATTTCTATGATCGTTTAACCACAGGTATGATACAGCAATCAGACTTGTCTATTCACTTAACCGGTGCATATGAAGCACCACGTACCAATATCGGGATTTTACGAAACCGTGGACTTGAAGGAAACTTTACTTGGAAAGACCATGTTCGGGATTTTAACTATTCTGTAAACTTCAATATCTCTTACAATGCATCTCGACTCGAAAACTGGGCCGAATTCTTAGATAAAGGGAATGTATTTATCAATATGCCTTATCAATTTGTATACAGTTATTTAGATACAGGAATAGCTCAAAGTTACGCCCAGATCTATAACACGACCGTGCAATGGGCCCAACCCGGAGATATTTTACGTGTCGATGTAAATGGAGATGGACAAATTACCGGTGAAGACCGGGTTGCATATACCAACAGAATGCAAAACATGCCAACAACCAACTTCGGTATGAACATTCAAATGAGCTGGAAAGGTTTCGATCTATCGATGTTATTCCAAGGAACAGCTGGTCGCTACGATTTCTGGATTACCAAATTCAATACTGTTAATGTTCCGGCACAACGTTATGCTGTGACCGAAGATCATGTCAATAATCCATGGTCATACGACAATCGTAACAGTGAATGGCCAAGGCTTGCCTCTTCGAGCAATAATCAAGCAAGCTCTTCATTCTGGCTCGACAATTTGGCATATCTGCGAATGAAGAACTTGATGTTCGGCTATACTATTCCGAATAAAATTACACGAAAATTTTTCGTAAACAACCTCCGTATTTATTATAGTACAGAAAATCTCTTTACAATTACCAAATACAGAGGCCTCGATCCGGAAAAGACAGACCGTGGAGATATGTATCCGATGGTCAGCTCACATTCTTTCGGCGTTATTGTCAAATTCTAAATATATCATCAATATGAACAAATTTATTGTAAAAACAATAACATACATGACTGTTCTCCTCGGTTGCATTGCATGTCATGACGATCTGTTGAACCAACCTACACGAGAACACTTGTCATCATCTATTTTCTGGGAAACTACAAATGATGCTGAATATGCATTAAATGGTGCCGTCGCCGATATCCGACACTTGTTCGATCGCGATTATTATTTGGTTGCTATGGGTGAGTATGTATATGTTCGCGGTAACGTGTTGCAAGGAACATCTGCTACCTCCGATCCTTCTTCAGCATTAAAAAAGGGTGCTGCATACGACGGTTTTTATGAACTTAATCCTGCGGGATACGGAAATAGTTTCAGTAATATGTATAAATATTGTTATGGTGGAATAAACCGATGCAATTATGTGATTGAAGGTATACAAAACATGATTAATCGTGAAACTTCACAAGACAATATCGAAACATTAGAAAGTTTTGTCGGTGAAGCTAAATTGTACCGTGCTCTTATTTACCTGCGTCTCATCTCTATGTGGGGTGATGTCCCATACATAGACGAACGCATCTATTACAAAGAAGAAGCCGATACTTTATCAAGAAGACCTATCAAATACATCAAAGACCGTATGTTGGAGGACCTCGATTATGCATATACAAAATTACCGAATACTCCAAGCAAATACGGACGTTTAGCCAAACCTGCCGCATTAGCGCTACGAGGAAAAGTAAACTTGTATTGGGCCAGTTGGAACAAATTCGGATGGCCTGAATTAGATACTTTTACCCCCAACGATCAAGAGGCTCAAGATGCTTATACAGCAGCAGCTTCAGACTTCAGAAAAGTAATAGATGAATTCGGGCTTCAACTGTTCCGAAACGGAGAACCCGGCACATGCGATCCGTTAGGAAAAGCAGAAAACCTACCCAATTACTATTATTTATTTACTAACGTGGCTAATGGAAACTCAGAATTTATCATAGCATTCACGCATGGAGGTGTAGGAACAGATCAGGGAGAATCTCTTATGAGAGATTTGGCCGGACGAACATTGGAATATGGGCAATGTTGGGTGACACCTCGCTTTGAGATAGCTGATAGATACCAAGATTTAACAACCGGAGATTTCCGGGAAGCACTGGTTCCGATGTCTCCAACGGTTACTGATGCACGTACGACCGAAAATTCTGCCATAAATCCGGCAAGTTATGATAATCGTGACTACCGTCTGAAATCGACATTGCTATGGGATTATGAGATGATAATGGGTATATATGATAAAGCAGAAACCGGCTTTTCACCTTTCATATATAAAACATGGGGCGTTAATAACTTTGAGATTAACGGTCAACTGTATAAAACTTATGAGACTGACGGATGTTTGACCGGTTACGTTTTCCGCAAATTTGTTCGTAACTATGCCGGTCAGGGCCGTGACGAAGGAGATGTTGACTGGCCGGTTATCCGCTTGGCCGATGTTTACTTAATGTATGCCGAAGCCGTCAACTTCGCTAATTTAGGTGCAGAGAAAGATTATGCCATACAAATGGTAAACCGCGTGCGTCATCGTGGGAATCTTCCGGCATTAAGTGCCGAGAAAACAGCAACGCAAGAAGCATTCTTCGAAGCAATTGAACAAGAACGCATCGTCGAATTGATCGGTGAAGGACAACGGCCATTTGACCTTCGACGCTGGAGAAAAATAGAAGAACGTTTTTGCCCGCCCGGAGATCCCGATGGCTATACCATTCGCGACACATGGGGCAATCCGCCCAGCGGATATAGCCATAGCGGAACTTTCTTCCAGAATGCTACCAATCAAATCTATGAACGGTGTTATATTTTTGCTATTCCAGAAAGCGAACGCAACAGAAATCCGAACTTAACACAAAACAAACCTTGGCTATAAATATTTTTTGAAATTTCTAAAAACAGACAAATTATGAATATAAAGAAAATCATATATCGAGTTTGTATCGTTTTACTGCCCCTTTTATGTACCAGTTGTCTTTTCAAAGATTATCCGGTCGACGAAGATCAATTATTGATTACCACACGGTCAGAATGTTATGTCAGCAACTTTAAACTACTCGGGACAGACCTTCTTCCTGTCCATTTGAACGACGAAGATGCCGTTATCGATACTGTAGCTTGCAGCATTCATGTAACCGTACGATACGGGACAGATTTAAGAAATGTATATCCGCAATTTTCTCTGGTTACCGATGCAAAGCTAACCCCGAAAGTAACCGGATTTACAGATTTCTCGAATTATAAGGAGAATCCACCGAAATACACTGTGATTTCGGGTAACCGTAAGGTACAAAAAACGTATACTATCTATATTACGGAACAAGAATATACCATCGAGTAAAATAAATTTATCGTATATATTATGAAATCGAAAATATTGTTATATAGCGTATATGCATTATGCTGCATATCTGTCTTTCTATATTCTTGCGCAGATGAAGATGATACTACAATTCTTCAAAACAAATGCTTGAAACGGAGTCTGGGACCTAACATCTGTGGAAACGAAATCGAATTTGCTTATGCCATGGCCATTCCTTATTCCGCAGGTAAATTGGTGAATGCAAAAGTCGAAGCCAGTATTGCCGGTGCAGCCGGCACATGGATGGAAAACAAATCCTATTACACCAGACTGGACGGTATCGATGAAGGAATTGTTGTCGGCAACCCTTCCGTGACCGACGGAAAAATTACTCAAGTCGATTATTGCATAGACACGTGTGCTGCCACATTACGTTATTATTATGTAATACCTGAAGAAGCAAAAGGTTCTAAAGTAACGTTCACCTTTTCAGCACAAGCCTCCAATGGAGAGACTGTTTCTATGGATATGGGACCGTACGACATTGCAACAATGGATATGAAATTAGACTTAAGCATTTCATCTACGAAATGTTATATTTCAATCGAGGATATGGCTGTTTATACTGCGGCTGAAGCCGCCGAACATCCTGAAAAAATAGACCTCGTTTATTTATACAGGAACTATAGTGTCGATAATGTAACATTCAACCATGCTTTTGTTGCACCGGCAGCCGATGCTTCGAAATACTTGCCGGGTATTACTCTCCCGGAAGGTGTAAACCGTAACACAAAAATTCGGGATGTAGGTATCAAGGATGCGCATCTGGCCAGATTACATTTAAAGAATCCGGCAGAAGCTCAACCGGCCATATATATCGATGACATCGATTTAAGAGATATCGATATGCACAACATGCCGAACTGGGCTCTTGACATTATAACCAATGACGGTATGTGGATAGAAACTCAGGATGGTAAATATAAGGCTTATATTTATGCCAACGAAATGAAGAAAGGAAGAGCCGGAGGTACTATCAGCATGAAACGCTACACGGTATATTAAATCGAACCGAGACAATTAAACATGGGAATAAAATATGTTTTTTATTCCCATGTTTAATTTTAAAATATTAGGGAAATGGTCTTCGTCGTACACAAAGACCGATGTCGAGACAAAAAATCATCACAAAATCTTTTTATCCGATCCGGATTTTTCTCACATCTAAATATTTATTCGATATGAATCTGTTAAACATTAAAACTCTTTTTACCAGTATCACGGCTTGTATTACCTGCATTGCCTGTAACCCCAAGTCTGGACCAGTCACTGAAAACCCGGAATTTCTGAATACAGAATTTTCTCATCCGGGAATGTTCCAGAGTAAAGCAGACTTAGATACCATGTGTCAAAACATCATCCGAAAAACAGAACCTTGGGCAAGCGCTTTTGAACAATTAGTTGCAAATACCGATACTACAAAATCTGTCAAAGCATACACTTATGTTTCTGTCGGGGCATACAATACGAACAGTATCGGAGGAAAGGAATTTTCGGAAGATGCCCAAACGGCATATACTTGTGCCCTTCTATGGTATATTACCCGAGATCCCAATTATGCCAAACACGCTATACGAATATTGAATGCATGGTCTTATAAATTATGGAGTCTGGACGGGAACAATGCAAAATTAAATATTGGTCTATTCGGACAGAAATTTCTAAATGCAGCAGAAATATTGAAACACACAGGTGCCGATTGGGCTATAAATGATATAAAACAATTTGAAAAGCTATTACGGACGGTCTTCTACCCGACCATACAAGACTTTTTTACAGAAGCTAACGGAAATTGGGATGCTTCCATGATGGCAACCATGATGTGCATGGGGGTATTTTTAGAAGATCAAGATATCTTCAATAAAGCGTTAGAGCGCTTCTATCGGGGTGAGGGCAATTCCGGAATTACCCGATATATTTATCCTACCGGTCAATGTCAAGAAGCTACCCGAGACTGGGGACATGTGCAATTGGGATTAGGGGAATTATCGAAAGTCGCTCAAATTGCATGGACTCAAGGAATCGATTTATATGCCGTAGCCGACCACAGATTGGCTCGTGGATATGAATATACGGCACAATTTCTTATGGGGAAAGAGATGCCGGCTTTCGGAGATATTTCATACCGCGACCGTCATATATCCGATATATATCAATCTATTTATAATCATTACCTAAAGATAAAAGGTATAGAACTTTCGCAAACGAAGTCTTTGATCGAATCTTCTCCTCAATCTATAAAACCATTCAATGTATTGGCCTCAACCAGAGGGTATGATAACAGATATAAAACCGACAAACCTGCAACAATATTCGACTCGTTACCATACACGGTTCATATTTTACCGGGACAAACAGGTGCAATGCTTAACGGGACAGCCAATATTCCTCAGACGAATATCGTGGAAATCTTTCCCGGAGAAAATATACAATCGGCTATCGATAAAGCAGAGGGCCGTTGGATTGTACTGAAAGAAGGCGTGCACAAGATAAAACAGTCGCTTCGATTAAATAACGGAACCAAAATCTGCGGAGAAGGGCTCAAAAGCATATTGATGTTAGAGCCGGACAGTATCGGACCGACGATTATTAATGCGACAACCGATCTACATGATGTTGTTTTGTGGAATTTTGTCGTTGAAGGTGCTACCAAACCCGAGACAGGATTCGATCCCAACTATGAGCGAAGTTTGCGTCTGTGTTCTCATGCTCCCTCACGTGAAGGCATTATCCTTTTATCCGACTCTGCACATAAAATGTCAGATATTGTATTCAGAAACTTAACGGTACGAAATTGTACCAAAAACGGATCGTTGATTTCCGGAGCCCGGAATATCACAATCGACCGATGTGACTTTGACAATAACGGATCGAATGTCGTACCCGGTCCTTATTTTCACCATAATCTGCATTTAGCACATACGGCACAAGCAGAGATAACCGATTCAAGGTTCGATTCTTCGCTATGGGGAAATGGAATATGTATCTCTTTCGGATCGGATATTCGCATCTTACAAAATGAAATAGCACGTAATGCCCTATCCGGTATCTACTGCTGTGAATCCAGAAATATCGATATTATGCACAATTGGATCGAAGGAAATAATGTCGGAGGTATTTATATTGAACAACTTATGGAAATTTGCAGTAATATTTGCATCGATCAGAATAAGATTCAATATAATAAAGAAAAAGGTATTGTTTCTATCGGGAACAATCATATAACTCTCAAGGAAAATTCGAATATAGGGAATTAAAGAACAAGTTTTGACAGAACCTACTTTTAGTATATTGCATCGTAAAAGATTTATTTGATAAACTTTTACGATGCAATATATTTATAAAAAACAAAAGCTCGGATGTTTTAGCTATTTTACAGAAAGAACTACCGATAACCGGCCTTTCTTCCTAATCAGACGAAGAATAAACGGCCGATTATTTATTTTTTGTTACCTAATGAAAATAAATAAGGCTGCTTCCACATCGAAGCAGCCTTATAACCATACAATCTTTTTATACCTTAATACCCCTACATTATTTCATAATACGATACGATTTCTTCATGTTATTGTTCTCAAGTTGCAGGATATAAATACCGCCTGCATAAGATGTAAAATCTATCGTACATTTATTTGAAACATTCGATACTTCATATATTTTCTGGCCATATACGTTGTAAATGCTTATGTTGCTTTTACCATCGGGCAGTTCCACAGACAAAAGATCGGTTACCGGATTAGGATATATGGATATTGCCTCGTCCATACCTTTCCCCATTTCTGTGACCGAAATACCGGAAGTATTAAAATCATGCGTATATTTTTCCATGATCAACATCGTTGACTTCTCTGTATAATAGTCTTTTGCAGGTTGTACCGTCAGTTGGTAAGTTTCATACATAGCACCTCCACACCAATATGTAGCTGTCAGTTGTTTCTCTTTCAGATAAGCAAAAACAGAATCGATCAGGTCCATATAGCGTTCATCTGAATTTGCAGCACCATTATAAGGAACTCCAAATTCGCCTAACATACCACGTTTGCCATTGGCTTCCAACCAATTTACAAACGGATCTAATCTTTTTTTATATACATCTGTATTTGTACCAATTTCAGCATCATATCCATTTTGGTAGGTTCCGCTATTATTTTTGTCAAAGTATGTATGAGCCTGATAAATCAAGTTGTCATACGGATCTACCAGTGTTTTCAGCAAATCACTGCTACTCGGCCAACTTGCGGCTCCTGCATAATTCTTACCTTCAACGATAATAGCGGCTTTTGTATCGACCTTGCGTATTTCATCTATTACATATTGGTAACAGTCTCTCAAACCTTCTATATCTACATCCTTAGGTTCATTCATCAAGTCATATCCATAAATATTGGTGTAATCCTTGAATTCTGTCGCCAATTTAACCCATACGTCGGCAAACTCTTTTTTGGTCACCCCTTTACCTTCGGGTGTAGTTTTCCAATTAGTCCAATATCCGTTCGCGTTCTTGGTCCGGTAACGGCCATCAATCGTATATAATGTATCGTTCCGAGTATATTCGGCATAGTCATGCATATCGAGCATTACCCACATTCCTAACCGTTCGGCTTCGGCCACGACCTCTTTCATGGCATCGATATCTTTCTGTACAAGCGGACCATTCGTTTCACTCTGAACGCGTTTCCAACGGAATGGGAAACGAATCAAACGCACACCTTTTGCCTTGAAATAATAAAGGTCATCGAATTTAGGCATCATGTAGCTCGTTCCTAATGTTCCCGGTACTGTTCCACCTGAAGCAGAAGCTAAATTCACACCCAAAAAGGCCTGGTCGGCCGGAGGTAATGTTCCATTCGATTTGTCGGCGATGGGTTCTTGTTCAGGCTCATCGACACAACCGTCAGCAACCACTCCGATCGGTTCACCTTTATAAGCAAAAACATTATCGAGATAGATTTCCATTCCGGGATATCCCCCAACGCGCAAACGGAGTACATAAGCATCTGAGAGGTCTAATTTAGAGGCATAATGACACAACGGAATACTGAACGATACCCATTGTCCCCGTTGCATTGTCACATAAGAAACGGCACTCGGGCTATCTAATTTATTGCCTGCTTTATCGTGCATCCAGAAAGTAACCGTAGCCGGTTTATTGGTTTGGTCCAACTCACTCATCAAATAGACACTTGCATGCAAATAATCCATTCCGCTCAAGTCCATCGATGTGCTATTTTTATGAATCTTAAACGGATAATCGTTCCAATCGGTTAAATGAATCGTTTTATTGCCGGGTACAATTTCAACAAATTCACGATCTTGATTTGCATTTTGTCCATAATACATCAAATTGCCGTTTGCATCCATATCTGTCATCCCCAATTCACTGTCTTGATAACCGGCATCTTCATACTGTTCGCAAAAAATAGAGATTACATTCTCTGCATCGAGATTAAATGTGGGTACTGTTTCAGGGGCACTAATCGTGACAGGACTTTCATAAGCATAGATATTATCAATATAGAATGTACCTGATCCTTTAAATTGCATCATGATAATCCCATTCAATTTTAATCCGGTAATAGTGCTGAACTCTGTGATAGGAATTTCCAAACTTACCCATTGACCGGCAATTGTTTGCGGCCAGCTATAATTGGAAAGATATTTAAAGTCTTTTCCTCCCCAATCGGCACTATTCAATCCGAATTCAAAATCGCCGGTTCCACTTTCTCCAGTCCACAGAACATCCATATGGATATAATTACAAGCAGATATATCCCAAATCGAAATATTTATACCGCTCATACTTAAATTTTCCAGAAACATTACCTCATCATCCGGCTGACTTGCATACGCTACCACTTTTGCAACTGTATTTCCGGCATAGGTAACCGCTACGGGATTTGCTTTTGTAGCTAAAGCATAAGTATCGCTAAAAGCACTTTTTACTTCTTCGGCTGCGTGCGTCGGGACGGGAGCCAATGGTATGTCGGCCTTTTCGATATAGTCTTCTTTATCGCCCCAAGCATATATATTATCGATATGATAAGTTCCTTTTCCTGAAAAACGAATGGATTGCAGATTATTTGCATCGTTCAAACCGGCTTTCACAAATTCTACGATAGGGACATCAATGCTATTCCACTGTCCGGCTTTCAATGTAGGCCAATCGTAATCGCTCAAAAAGGTCAAACTTCCATTGAACGAAACACCGAGACCAAATGAAAACGTCCCGGCTGTTTCTGCCCAAACATCCATGTGGATATAACCTTTGGTTTGTCCTGTCCAATTAGAAGTATAACAAACGTAACTATTTCCTGCAGTTGTCAGAATTTGATCTGTCGTACCATCGATCGTTGTTATTGTAATCTTATTGTCACCGCCCCAAGTCTGTGGTTCGGGACCTTTTCCTACAGTTACATAATGATCGCTGAATAAAGAAATCACATCTGCAGCATCATGTTGGGGTGTCGGTGCAGGAGTTGTCGGAGCGGCAGCATACAGGGTCTGAACCAACACAACAAGCGAAAATGTCAATAAACATCTAAGATATGCTTTCATGATAAATCGAATTAAATAACTAATTATATCACTATTTTTCAAAAAGAAAGAATAGACAGGTAAAATGTTTTTTACCTGTCTATTCTCTAAATTATTTTACAATTTTACGACTAACGGTTTGTCCATTAGCAAATTCAACCAACACGACATACATACCATCGGTAAGATCTGCAACATCGATTGTTGCGGAAGTCTGGTTTACCGATACTGTCTTGACTGCCTGTCCCAGAACATTATACAGAGATACGGATTTTATGTTTTCCGAAGCCTTGCAGAGCATGTTCTGACCGCTAATATATACCTGTAAATCAGCAGCATAAACATTATCATTCAATCCTGCAGATTCGCGAACTACACCACCCAAGCAAGTAGGTTCGCCATTAAAGCAAACAAAATTGGTTATATATATTTCATTGGAATATTCTAAACCTTCACCTTCTCCTCCAAAACGCAGATAGTGAGCATCATTATTTCCCCATTCAATTAAAAAATCAGCCATGGGATAATCGATAGAGTACCATTTTCCTGCTTTCATCGTCCCTTTTTCGATCAATGGGAAGTATTGTTCTTTCGTATCCGGATAATGACGATGGAATCCGATTTGAAACATAGTTTCTTCATTACAGAACACATCAACGTGAACATATTCATAACTCTTTATTTGTGCTGTTCCATCCAATGCAATAGGTAACCAACCCAAGTCTCTTAAAACCAATAAACCGGCTGTTTCATCACCCGTAGCGGTATAGTCGTATGTCGCTGTTTGTCCCCACGATGGAGCATTCATATTGGGGTACGCCTCTCCATATTTTTCACTGAAAAACGACAATACATCTTCTGCCGGATATTCCAGATCAGGAGGTGCTACCGGTGGCACTTGTGCCGAAACCATTGTTGAACTGCAAGCAAAAGCTGCCATCAACATCCATTTTGTAATTGTTTTCATTCCACTAAATAATTAATTGTTAATAAATAAGATTAATTTATCACCAAACCCATAACACATCTTGTGGTATAAGTCTTATTTCGTTACGAGATATTTTGTTAAAATCGAAATCTGTGGCATATCTACTGTATAGTTGTTTTGGGGATGAGTGCTTAATATGTAATTATTCCATCGAGCACCAGCAGCCCAATACGTTCCGTTTACACCGTTTTTCTGCATATAATCCAACATGTTTTCCAAACAAACGCTCCAGCGTTCGTCTGTTGCCGGAATACCATACTCGCCGACAAATCCCCGAAAGTTGTTTGCTTTTAACCATTTTATAAATGGACTTAAACGCTCGACACCTACATAAGGATGTGCTTTTTCCTCATCGTACGAGCCCCGATACACTCCCGATGCATCATTGTCAAAATAACAATGTGCTTCAAAGATCAAATTCCCGGCCGGATCATACAGATATTTCAACTCATCGCTGACCTGTAACCATCGTTCTGCCGAACTCCAATGATTTCCGCCAACAATAATAGAGGTAGTCATATCCACTTTACGTATTTCGATAATACAAGCTTGTGCAATTTTAACCCATGGCGTATGTTCCAACATATCATGTGGCTCGTTCATCAAACCGTAACCATAAATACAATGCTTATACTCTTGCAATTCTGTAACAAGACGTTTCCAAAAGTCGCTCAAAGCCTCTAACGGGAGCTCGGGTGCTCCAAGAATATAGGTAGAATCTCCAACCCTACGACGGCCATAATTATGCAGGTCTAAGATTACTTTTAATCCGCGTTTATCTGCATCCTGTAACATTTGCTTCATAACGTCAACTTCTTCCTTGGTTAAAGAGCTAAACGGATCATGCTGTATACGTTCCCATTTGAACGGGACCCGTAACAATCGCAATTGTTTCGTCGCCCAGTAGTCCAAATCGTCCGTTGTCGGATAAAAATAATCCTTATTTACCTCTCCCGGCATTTTCGATCCATGACCGAACTCGGCTCCGGCAAGATTGACTCCGAACGGTAAATTACTTTGTGCAAGAAGACTACTTGCTATAAAGCATAATCCCCATAAAAAAGCTTTTTTCATAATTTATTTTTTATATTTCTATTCAAATACATATAGAATTGTGCACCCTTTAGCTATATCGGCATGACGGATAATGTCGTTTTCTACTTTCCGTCCGTTTACATAAACGGCGGCCAATTTCGTTGCTTCGGGAGACATTTTTTTTGTCTGCACAAATATTTTTTCTCCTCCTTCACGTTCGATCGTAATTTCGGGGAAAGCGGGAGGCAACAGATAATAAAAATCCTGACCTGCATTTGGGAAGAAGCCTATCGAGGTAAATATATACCACGCTCCCATCGCGCCACTGTCTTCGTTTTCCGGATAACCGGTAGCCAAAGAGAAATGATTTTTACGGATTTTATCTACATATTTTGCAGTCAGGTCGGGGCGATCACAATGTGTAAAAATAAACGGAGATAAAAATCCGGGTTCATTATCCAATTCTATCAAATCATGATCAAAACCAAAAGATAGTCGACGTACCATGTTTTCTTTTCCGCCACATAACTCGACCAAACGGTCAAATTGGTGAGGTACGAATAAGGTATATACCCAAGAATTGCCTTCATAAAAATATTCTACCCACGAACCATATCTGTGTGCCGGGTCTATTTCGATCCATTTCCCCGATTCGGTACGAGGGGCAATAAACCCTTTAAAACCATGGCTTTCTAAATTCGGATTAAATAAATTGACCCAATGTGTTGCCCGCTCTGACAGTTGGTTTGCGACCAAAGAGTCACCCATAAACCGGGCAACCGTAGCAACGCAAAAATCATTATAGGCATATTCCATCGTATAACTGCAACTCATACGCTCTGCGGGTTCGGGTTCCCAACCATACTTGATATATGCCGGGCTCCGTTGTTTAAAAGCGTCCGATTTTACCAGATTATATGCTTTATTTTTGTCAAATCCTCCGACATTTTTTACAAAGGCATCTGCAATGATATTATCTACGTCATCACCGCCTTGTTTCCAATCCCATTCTAAAGAGCTGGTAAATGTAGGCATGCACTTCCCGTTGTGTTCAAATCGGTCGATAAACGAATTGATTACTTTCCCGACAAAACTCTCATTCAACAGAATCATCAAGGGAAATTTCGTCCGCCATGTATCCCACACACAATAATGATCGTCAAAATGAGGATATTCACTTTCCCAATTAGGATTATCTCCGGTCCGATCACGCGGCATCACATAACTATGGTACAAAGCGGTATAAAATATTCGTTGTTCTTCTTCAGTACCACCTTTTACGGTTATTTTGTCAAATACATTCACCCATGCGGCTTTCGCTTGTTGACAAACGGTATCGAAGTCTTTCTCTGCAATTTCATTATCGATATATTTTATAGCATTTTCTACACTTTTAAACGATATTCCTACATTCAGACATACAGTTTCCGGATTTTCTGATATTTTCAACTGTGCATACAAAGTATTAGGAATATTCTCTGAAATAACAACATCTTTTATTGCGTCATCTGTATGTATTGCAAAATATACTTTGTAGGGTGCATCATCTCCAAAACCTCCGGAGTATTCTCCCCAACCGGTTATAAGCCGGTTTTCTTTATTATAAGAAACATTACCATCCAAAAAACGGCCCCCTACAATAGGAACGATGTGCTGGGGGATGTTATGTGCTATATCCAACAAGATATTGGCATTCGGAGCATCAGGGAAAGTAAAACGATAACTTGCACAATGGTGTGTCGGCGTTATCTCGGTCTTTATACCGTAACGTTTCAAAAAAACCGAATAGTAATAAGGCTTTGCAATCTCTTCGGCTTTTTCTGAATCATGTCCGTCTTCATTTGCATTGAAACCGATTTGAGGAGAAAGGAAAATTTGTCCATATCTGCCCCATCCGATTCCCGATGGATGAAGTTGGCCAAATCCTCTGATGGGTTGACCTAAACGATAACCGCTATGAGAACCTTGAGCCGTTTGCGGTGACGGATTGATCGACCCATGAGGCAATTGAGGTCCGACAACACAATTGCTTGCACCTTGCACCCCCATAAACATATCCACTAAATCTACTCTCGATATTTTGTTGTCCGAAGCTACGACGATCGAAGAAAAGTTTGATAAGCACAAGATAAGGTAAACGAACAAATTTACTTTAGATTTTATATTCATTGCAATCATATATCTATCTACTTTATATTCGGTATTCAGATTGGTTGCAACAAAAATATAGGTATTTTTACCATTACTATATAAAAATATTGGAATTCAATACAAGAATACTATAACGAAATAAATAACATATTGCTTATACAGAAACCTTGTATTAGTTTATAATCGGAACAAAAAATTGGGATTTTCTCTTCGAGGCAGAATAATCCGATAAAATAATTTGAAATAAGGAAATTCCAGACAATTCCAATATCCTTGCACAAACAACGAGAATTCTTCCATCCTAATTTATTTTATATATATTTCTTTGTAGAATACAATAATCAATTTAAAATATCATATTATCATGAAAAAATTTTTTACTTTCAGCCTCGTGCTATTTTGTTGTACATACCTAAGTTATGCGCAACAGCAAAGTCTTTACATTCGGTTCAATCTTGTACCTAAAGATGCAGAAGTACTAACTGGAACAATCGGTACTGCTATCCAAATAGAAGATGAAGTACCTACGGATGCTTATCTGATGGAGACTCCTGCCGACGGTAGCGATATCTATTCAAAAACAATGATATTACCGGCTGGAGATTATCAATATCAGGTTGTTTTTGCTGATGGGACAGGAAGTCAATCGACTCATAATGTGGCTATAAATCAAGGTCGTCCTTTTTCTTTGACAGAAGAGAAATCGATAACATTCCGTGCAAAAATTTATCAACCTGAAGAAACTCCGTATATAAAGTTTTTATGCGATGCACAACCTCTTTATGTAAGTAATACTACGTCTTTTAGTGAAGACAATATGTTTTCCGAACCCGATGAAACCGGGCTCTCTATATGCTCTTTTACCTATTCTAACTACAAAGGCGCTGTTGAACCTTGCATATCTCCGGCAAACAGCACGATTCTGACTACCGACGTATTACCTACAGCCGGATCTAAATATCGTATTTCAAATGCTGCTAACGGAAAAGTAAGATGGCAACTTTCTTATAATCGTTATACCCTCACATTCAACGACAATGATATAAAAAAACTGGTAACTCTCATCGACAACAACCTTATCGGAATAGGAACAGACGAAACTTTGAATAATGCAACTGAACTGATGCCGGAATTAGGAACATTCTCTAATTTATCTCCGCTATTTATTAAAGGAGGAACTACCAGTGTTTCTGCCCGTATAGGGATAGACGGACCGGCCGGGGCAGAAAAAGCAAATGATTTGCTTAAAATAATGCCTAAAGATATACTTGCCAAAATGTGCTATAAAATAACTCAAAACGGAGACGTTATCAGTAAAAATGATATAGCACTAAATACAACTGCTGATTTGGAAACGCCAGAATATGAAACGATATGGCAAACAAATGATCCTGTAAACATCAGTAACACTCTTGAAAACGGAACATATACTCTGAATATTCATTTTGAAACAATATGTCATAATGATACGATACGTTCAGATGAATACATATCGACATTCTCCATTGAGAACGATGAAACTACTGCCCTCAACAATACAGTTATCACGCCACAAATTACAATCAGTGAGGGAAATATTCAAGCACATTTCAATGGAAACGCATCTGTTTATTTATTTTCCATTACAGGAAATTTAATCGACAAACAAGATGTAAAAGATGTATATAATAAATATGTTGCTCCCGGAATATATTTGTTACGGATCGACGAAAAAACATATAAAATTATCGTCAAATAAAAAAGAATTTTCTATTCATTCCAAACGAACAAAAGATAAAGGCTTGCATTTTTGTGCAAGCCTTTATCTTTTTATCATAAAAAGTCAATTATACTTTATTCTACATCCGGAAAAACTTTCTTCCAAATATCTTGTCTTAAATCAACAAGAATCAATGCCGATATCGGATAACTGGATCTAACTCCACCAAGAGGTTTAGGTAATTGAGTAAAATATGCATATTCTTCATCAGAACTGATATCTGTCCTTTTTTGATAAGTTACAGCAAAACGAATCAAAGAAGCGCCATTAGGATCTTGATCGGGTAAATTGTTATCATTATAATACACGTACGCAACATTTCCTTCTTCATCAAATTCAGTGCCCCATATCGTCATACTGTGCATACCGGTAGAAGCTCCCACAATATCGTAAACGACCACACCGATAGCCTTATTTTCAGTAAAAGCCTGCTTCATCATGGCGTTGAAATTATCTTTTGTCATCATACGACTGTCTATGGCTATCACATCATTTTTCGAAAAGACATCACTAAAAAAGCCATTGAAAGATTCTTGAATTTTATCGTCTCTAAAAGGGGCCGAAATGTTAGTAGTATTTCCATTTATAAACCAATTCACACCGCTAGAACACCATCCTGCTCTATTTAAAAAAGAGTTAATAAAAAATTTGAACACTTCGCTTTTATTACTGGCGTAGTTTGGCAGTACGGGAGGGAGAAACACTTCGGAAGGACGTTTAAATTGGCACTCTTGCCCATACTCTGGATCAGCATCATATTTGTCAATATATTTTTTGTTATTGACAAGCCACCAATGTAATAAATTCGAAGCGGCTGCAGCCCAGCACATATTATCGTCTGTTGCTCCATCATACTCATACGTCTTGTTACAGTCATACCAGCCACAATTTTCTTTCCACGTTAATTTCTGACTTTCAATATCAAGATTAATCGAGGCATAATCATAACGCATCCATTCACCTTTTGGATATTGAGTTGTCCAAAGAGGATAAGTGGTCACATTTTTCACACCGGGAAAATCCGGAGCATCAACGCCATATACCCAACAGGTTTTATTGGCAAATGCATCTGCCTCGGCTGTTGCGGTTATGCTCTTGATCTGACTTAAATCCATCGAGCCATCATACACACTACCGACCGACCAGTTATCGTTATCGGCACTTTGTGAGAAATGGAGGTTTCCTTCCACATTTTTTTTATTACCATCTTGCATTTCCACCGTAAATTGGGCATTTCCAGGAATTGCAATTATAAGAAATATAACAAGAAAAATATTTTTCATCTAATTCTAAATATTGTATGCTTTTTACTTCTTTACAAATCTCAATACAGAGTTGTTTGTCTTTACAAAATAAATACCTTCCGGAAGGTCATATACCGGAATCGATACCCCTCCATTTTTTATTGTAAAGGTTTTTATCACTCGACCATCGATCGAAACGATAGACCCGGTCATCTCGTTTACCATTCCGCTTATATGAAGCGTATGTGTAACCGAATTAGGATAACAGGCGATTTCGACTTTGGTTATAGCTCCTGCAGTCGAAAGTTCTCTTTTATCGAAAGTTATACGTTTAATGTCAGATACGATTTCATTATTTTTTTTCATTATACAGAAAGATTCCGTTTTATCGGCTCTGAATAAATAGTCGACTTCCTCGACAGCGATATCGATACCATTATCGCATATCATATACCACTTACCGTTTTCACCCTTAATATCAGGAATTAAGTATCAAATATTTCTGTCTTTTTTTCTGCTTTTCTTGGCTATTTGGGGGAGGTATCTCTTACGGCATTGAATTTCCCAACAAACCGAAAGCAAAAAATATTTCAACAGACGAAGATTCAGTTATAGTGCTCCGCTACGTTCCTTTCAAAACTTATGCCTACGTATCGACAACTCTCTGTCCCGACCGAGACTTTGCCATCGACCATACAGAAAATCTCACCTCGGCATCGGTCTCGCCCTATAATCGGAAAATTTCTTGTGCAATCGAAGGAAAACGAGTCAGATTCCGTATTCCGCATACCGGACAATATGTCGTGTACTTGAACGGATTCAAAGTATGCCTATTTGTTGAAGAGCCGGAAACACTACCGAAGCATGTTGTAAATATTGTCAAAGAAAAAGGGATAGATACGACCGGTACGATTGATGAAACAGCCCGTATTCAGCAGGCAATCGATGAAGTGGCCGAGACCGGTAAGACACTGCTTTTTCCGGCCGGAACATACAGTGTATCACAACTGCGCATCTGCAACAAAAAAAACGTGAGGATACATCTTTGTCGGGGTGCAGTGCTCCGTGCCCGCACGTCAGATTCTGATCCGTTCTCTGTAACCGACCTGTTCGGAAAACCGGAAGAATCGGTGCGTGAACCGGGAAAAACAGCAGGAATAGCACGAGGTTTTATCGTAATATTCAATTCACAGAATGTCCATATATCCGGTTACGGAATGATCGACGGAAATGGTTATGCCCAACGTGTACTGGTTACACAACGGTGGAACAGCGACTCACAAGGACGTCACCGGAATTTGATGATTGCCGATTCGAAAAATATAACCATAGAAGGCATTATGTCGGTCGATCCCGGATCATGGAACGTCCATCCGATCCATTGCCACCGGGTAACCTTTCGGAATATGAAATTAATGAATGAACTGGAGTATGCCCCCAAACGCAACAATCCGTTCAACGTAGATCATAATCGGGTCAATACAGACGGATTCGATCCCGACTCTTCATCGGAGGTATTGATTGAAAACTGTTTCGGTTATTGCAGCGACGACAATGTAGCCATCAAAGCCTCCCAATATAATAATCGATTGGGTAATGTGAATAAAATAACCGTACGCGGTTGTGTATTCTTAACACAAAAATCCTCGCTTAAGGTAGGAACGGAAACGGCTGCCGTACCCATGCAAAATATCTTGTTCGAAAATAACGATGTAATCGAAGCCGATCGGGCTATTGCCGTATACAATTATGATGGAGCAATGATGGAAAATATACAGTATCTTAACAATCGTGTCGAACGCAATTATCCTGATGCCAAACAAGCGCTCATCTATATCGAGATAAAAAAGCGCATGGCTGACAGTAAAGCAGGAAAGGCTCAAATCGAAATACGAAATTTGCAGGCCAATGAGGCATTCCCTAAAAACTCTTACATCGTGTGCCGAAACGGGACCAATCCTTCCGATCTGAAAGTAACTCTTTCTGAAATAACCGTAGGAGGTATTCCGGAAACCGATATAAAAAACGGACGATTTACCATACAATATCCTTCGACTGCACAATCGGCTCCGGACATAATATTTAAATAGAAGACAAAAAAGGGTCGAAAACCGACACCGATACTTCTCTGCTATAAATATATAACAGACAGTCTTACTACTACATAAAATCGGACTGTAAAAACAGGCTATGTCAGCAAGTATGCTTGCGATCTATATACAGAAGTATGGGAAAACAAATTACGCCGGTCCCTAAAATTCATACCCGACCAATAAATATCTCAGTTTTTTTCGTTGATCTGTTTTATGTTGATCGTATTGATCCGATATTCCTCCTTGATTTTTGGACGTAAAAAAGGGCATAAATCTCACAATGGTTTGATTTACACCCTTTATTGCGGAGAGAGGGGGATTCGAACCCCCGGTACCCGAAGGTACAACGGTTTTCGAGACCGCCACAATCGACCACTCTGCCATCTCTCCAGTCAAAACTATTCTAAAATGACAAAGCCATTTTTTATTCGCTTGCAAAGGTAGGTATTTTTTTAGTGTAGAAAAAGATTTTTCACTTTTTTATATCTACAAAATAAGAATAATTACCCTCAATCGCCGTATTCATCGAGCCGATCATCCCATAAATATTTACGGGTTTCGGATGCCACTACTCCCGATAGCAAAAGTAATGAGATCAAATTAGGAATAGCCATAAATGCGTTCATCCCGTCTGCCAGATTCCATACCAAAGAAAGTTTCATTACTGATCCTAAATAGATTGCCACAATCCACAAGATGCGATAGTACTTGATCAGAGGCCTTCCGCCTAAATATTCGACAGCCTTTTCGGCATAATAACTCCATCCCAAGATGGTCGAGAAAGCAAAAGTCAGAATTCCTACGGTCAGTATAAAGGTGCCTACGACAGGAATTTTTCCAAAAGCAGCCTTGGTCAATGCTCCGCCTTGCGTATAATCAATATCCGGATGAGCAATAACACTGCTTACCAATACCAATCCGGTCAATGCGCAAATAACCACAGTATCCCAAAACGTACCGGTAGATGATACCAATGCCTGACGCACCGGATTGCGCGTCTGTGCCGCGGCAGCAACGATCGGCGCCGAACCGAGACCCGACTCATTTGAGAACAAGCCACGGGCTATTCCATAACGGGCAGCCAACATTACCGTAGTACCGGCAAAACCGCCTCCTGCAGCACGGGCATTGAAAGCCGAATCGACAATCAATCGCAACGATTCTCCCAAATAAGCAGAATTAAGCCACAATATGTAAATACAGCCCAATACATAAAACAATGCCATAAAAGGAACCAACCCCATACAAACACGGGCAATACCTTTCACGCCGAACAAAATAACAAGGGCTACCAACAGGCTGAGCACGATCCCTGTTATGTGAGGTGAAACGCCACAAGTTTCGTTCATTAACAATGAGATAGAATTGGCCTGCACGGTATTACCGATGCCGAAAGCGGCTATTGCGGTGAACACACAAAACAATATGGCCAGCCACCGCATATTCAAACCACGTTCCAGCGCATACATCGGTCCGCCCAACATCTCTCCGTCCGATTTTCTTACCCGGTATTTTATTGCCAATAGACCTTCGGCATATTTGGTTGAGATGCCCAATACACCTGTCAACCAGCACCAGAGCACAGCCCCTGGACCTCCTAACGAAACGGCTGTCGCAACACCGATAATATTTCCTGTACCGATCGTTGCGGCAAGAGATGTGGCTAATGCACCGAATTGGCTGACATCGCCTTTGGCTTTCTTGTCGGTAGTAACAGAAAGACGTATGGCTGTCAAGATCTTGCGCTGGGGGACTCTCAAACGTATCGTCAAGAACAGGTGGGTACCCAACAACATGATAATCATAGGCCACCCCCATAACCAAGTACTAAGCTCTGACAAGAAAGTAGTAAGGATCTCCATTATACTCCGATTCTGTTCAATTTGCCTGCGAAGGTAGATATTTTTGAGTATAATTTTTTACAAAAAGCGGAATAAATCTTCTTTTGTATGTTATTTATACTATTTTTGTCCTGAAAAACCAATCAAAAAGATAGAATTATGGGATTCTTTAAGTCTTTCTTCTCCGGAGAAAAAGATACTCCGGAAATGGAAAAACAAAAAAACGATCAAAAAAATTTCGACCTGTTTAAATACGATGGTATAAGGGCCTTACGCATGGGACGTGTGCCTTTTGCAATCAAATGCTTTACTGAGGCTTTAAAAATACAAGACGATGCTGAGATCAGAAACAATCTGGTGCAAGCCTATATTCAGTCGGGAAATCTGGATGAGGCAAGGCAATTACTGGAACAGATGACTACATTGGAAGAAAACCCTACGGCCTCTCTCCTATCGCTCGCCAGCGTATGCTATATGCAAGAAGATTATTTAGCCATGGCCGATGCAGCCCAAAAAGCTATTGCCGCAGAAAATGAAAATGCCACAGCCTATTACCTGTTGGGGAAAGCTCTCGACGGACAAGGCGATAGCTTAATGAGCATCGCCCACCTGACCAAAGCCATTGCTTTAAAAGAAGACTTTACCGAGGCCCGACTGAAACGTGCCGAAGTTTTGACGAAAATGCATCAGTATACCGAAGCACTCGAAGACATCGACTCAATATTATCACAAATACCGGACGCAGAAAATGCCTTATTATTATGCGGAAAAATAAAAGAGGCCACAAAACAACTGGATGCTGCCGAAAACTGCTTCAAAAGAATGGCTGAAATAAACCCTTTTAACGAACAAGCCTATTTGTGTCTGGGGCAACTATACATATCGCAAAACAGACTTACCGAAGCGATCGACCTTTTTGATGAGGCAATCGAACTGAACCCTAATTCTGCCAAGGCTTACCACGAACGCGGACATGCCAAATTATTGAATGGAGACAAAGAGGGTGCAGCAGAAGACTTAAAAAAGGAATTGGAATTGAATCCGGAAGAAATTAACGCATTCAATGGACAATTCAATAATCAAACTATCGGAAGACAAACAGATGTATTGGGATTGTAATATGAGATCTTTCCAATTTGCCTCATGTATGAATCAAGTTTATAAATAAACATTTATATGCTATGAGTTTTTAGGTTGAAAAACGTTGTTCAATATTTCTGAAACATTCGGATTGTTTATAGCATCCCCGGTATACGTGCAACAGACGTAGTCGAAATTTATTCCCGACAAAAACCCTTGAAAACCGATTTTCGAGACCAGCCGATCAGTTAACGTAATTTGTTCCGTTCAAAATGAGGGGCTACCCGAAAATGAAAATACAAAATCGAAACTATTGTCAGACAAGCTCCGAACAGATAGGCTTTATTGAACGTGCTGATTTGTCCGATGTAACCGCCAGCAACCAATCCGATACCAATTCCTACATCCCATGACGTAAGGTAGGTCGAAGTAGCTGTTCCTCGCTGACTATTAGGAGCCAAATTGACAAACAGGGTATTGAATGCAGGGAACATAATTCCGAATCCTACACCTAAAAACAAGGCTACTCCGAAGTAAACGAATGTACTGACATGGGAATTCCATTGAGCAATAGAAGCACAAGAAGAGAGAAGGAAGAAACAAAAACAAGCCAAAT
Source organism: uncultured Bacteroidales bacterium (assembly GCA_949297285.1). GTDB lineage: Bacteria > Bacteroidota > Bacteroidia > Bacteroidales > Coprobacteraceae > Coprobacter. Next base: position 10,388 of record CASFRL010000005.1, on the reverse strand, counting down.
ACATACCTATTGAGATGACTTGTGAAATACGCCCCTTATCGACTTGTTTGCCCGAGAAAATACGAGATACAGCCATTCCTATTGCCATTAAAGTGAAAAAGAGTCCGGATCCACCCGTAATACCCAGTTGACGGGCATACATAGCTACATATGTAGTGGTCATACCATAAGGTATTGAAAGCAATAACAGATCGAATCCGGCCGGGATACCTTTAAGCAAAATAAAACGGTCGAGCGAGATAGGTTCTCGTTTGATGGGCTGTTTGACCGGGGTTTTGACTAATGTAGCCATAATAAACCCAAGTGTACAGGAACTTAGTGCACAAATAAAGATAGTCGGAAAGGTATAAAAATCATGAAGGAAAAGACCCACCATCGGTCCTACCGACATAGCAATGTTGTTCGAAAGTCCGTAGTATCCCAAAGCTGTTCCCCGTCGAGACGAAGGGGTGATATCTATCACGATCGTATTACCCGATACTGTAACCGTGCCGAAAGCCACACCATGCATCACACGCAAGATAATAAACAAGGTGAGCGATCCGGCCAGTAAATATCCGGCGAAAATCGCCGTAAATATGAAAAAGGCAAATAAATAGAGAGGCTTACGGGCAAACGTGTCAAGTAAATATCCCGAAAAGGGACGGATAGTAAGTGCCGCAATGGTGTAGCAACTGAGCACAATCCCTGCTGTTGCATTTCCCGTATGGAACACTTCGGTCAGGTAAAAAGGCAACACAGGCATCAACAAATAAAACCCGAAATAGAGCAGAAAATTAGCCGAGAGAATAAAGCAGTAACTCGGCGTAACAAGACGGTCTTGTGTCATACAAAATATCAAATTTGCCACAAAAGTAACAATGTTTCGGGAAAATTAGAACTTTATTTCATTCTTTTATATCCAAAGAGAAGATTTTCCCCTCGGAAAAAGCCGATCCGTAAAGAGACTTTTAGCATAGCTGTTTCTCACAACATTTGCGTTATATACAAATACAAAGATCGCAAAAACTATAACTATCTACTCTTGCTAATTTTTAGGTAAATCATATCTTGTAATTGTTTCCCCTCTTCAAAAATCGGATGATCATGATTATCGATACAATATAGAAGTGTAGAAATCTATGTCACAATTTCTACACAACCCTTTTAGGGAAACAAATCCTCAAGATAATAACTGAGTTAATAAAATAAAACATCCAGCTTTACTTTTGGGGTGTAAAAAAAAGGGTGTAAATCAAGCAAATACTTGATTTACACCCTTTATCGCGGAGAGGGAGGGATTCGAACCCCCGGTACCTTGCAGTACAACGGTTTTCAAGACCGCCGCGATCGACCACTCTGCCACCTCTCCAGTGCTTTTCTTTCCAAAAGCAGTGCAAAGGTAGTTTATTCTGTCAAATGTGCAAAAAAAATCAACGTTATTTTTCTCTATGCAAAGAAAATAACTGATAACAAATTAAAAATCAGCTATAAAATATTAAGAAAAATCTTGATTGGGAAATCTTTTTCTTTGTATATTTACAATAAAATAAGAGGTAGCTCGGCTTAGTCAAACTTAGAATCTGTGTTTTCGTTTGCTTCTGCCCTCGCCTTTTCTATTCTAAATAAAAAACATAGAACCGTTTATGAGCAGTTTTTATGAAATTATCAATTCGGGAAATCCGGTGTTAGTAGATTTTTTTGCAGAATGGTGCGGACCTTGCAAAATGATGAAACCGATTTTGGAAGAAGTAAAAAAACAGGTAGGAGACCGATTCACTATTTTAAAAATAGACGTTGATAAAAATAGGGCTTTGGCGACGTATTACGGCATACAGTCGGTCCCTACTTTGATTATTTTCAAGAAAGGGAAACCCGAATGGCGACAATCCGGAGTCATGCAAGCCCGAAACTTAATCGAACTTTTAGAAAAATACGAATCCTAAGAGCATATTTTCCCCATTTCTTGCCTTACTCTGGTTTTTGTCCTACCTTTGTCAGCAAATTTTACCGTCAATCATGTACTGGAAACTATTCTATACATTTTTTAAAATAGGGGCATTTACCTTCGGCGGCGGATGGGCCATGATTTCTATTATAGAAAAAGAAGTAGTGGATAAATATAAATGGCTAAGCAAATCTGAATTTCTGGATGCCTTGGCCATATCCCAGTCGTTACCGGGAATTCTTGCCGTTAACATTTCTATCTTAACCGGAAATAAGTTGAAAGGTATTCGAGGAAGTATTGCCGCGACATTAGGGACCGTACTCCCCTCTTTCATTTTAATTTTACTGATTGCCATTTTTTTCGCAAAATCGTACAACAATCCTGTTATAGAACGTATTTTTAAGGGAATACGTCCGGCTGTGGTAGCTTTAATCATCGCTCCGGTTCTCACGACAGGCAAAGCCGCCAAAATAAACAAATATAATATATGGATACCCGTATCGGTTGCTCTTTTGATCTGGGGAATCGGTCTGTCGCCGATATATTTTGTAATTGCCGGCGGTGTAGGAGGTGTTATCTATTATAATTATATAGGTCGTTATTTCAAGAAAAAAGGAGATAAAAAAGATGGTGTATCTTAATTTGTTATGGGCTTATCTGAAGATCGGACTTTTCGGATTCGGTGGCGGATATGCCATGCTCTCTTTAATACAACACGAAGCTGTCGAGGTAATTCATTACGGCGAATCGTCACCTTGGCTTACCCATAAGGAATTTACGGATATTGTTGCCATTTCTCAAATGACCCCCGGACCGATAGGAATCAATAGTGCCACATATATTGGATATGTAGCGACAGGAGGAAGCATTTGGGGATCGGTGTTGGCAACAACGGCCGTTTGCCTTCCGTCTTTTATATTGGTTTTGCTGATCGGGAAATTTTTATTAAAACATCAGAACAATATCTATATAAAGAGTATTTTTGCAGGACTTCGACCGGTCGTAGTAGGGCTGATCGCATCGGCAGCTTTAATTCTTATGAACAAAGAAAATTTTCCGGATTATATTCCCAGCGTATTGATTTGCATCGGGGCATTCTGTCTGGTACGTTACACAAAAATTCATCCGATATGGATCATTGTATTGGCAGGAATTACCGGATTTCTTGTGTATTAATAAAATACGATATACTTTAGTTTTGGAATATGACATACGAAGAGACATTATACTACCTATATCATCAGTTGCCTGTTTTCCAGCAAGTAGGCTCAAGTGCATATAAACCGGGATTAGGAAACAGCGAAGCATTGGATGAGTTTTTTGGTCATCCTCATCGCAAATACCGAACCATACATGTGGCAGGGACAAATGGGAAGGGTTCTACCTCTCACTTGCTGGCTGCGATTCTGCAACAAAGCGGATATAAAGTAGGGCTTTATACTTCGCCGCATCTTGTCGATTTCAGAGAACGGATCAGAGTAAACGGAGAGGTAATCAGCAAAGAGTTTGTCATAGACTTCACACAACGGTATATCGAACCGACCCGCAACATACATCCTTCTTTTTTTGAACTGACCATGATGATGGCCTTCGACTACTTTGCGGCATGCAATGTAGATGTTGCGGTTATCGAAGTGGGTTTAGGGGGACGTTTAGACAGTACCAATATTATTACACCCGATCTGAGTATCATCACAAATATAAGTTTCGATCATATGCAATTTCTGGGTAACACACTCACCGAGATTGCCCAAGAAAAAGCAGGAATCATCAAACCGAATATTCCGGTCGTCATAGGAGAAGCAGAGGGTGAAGTGAAACAGGTCTTCATCGACAAAGCCCGGTCGGTAAATTCTCCGATTTATTTTGCAGAAGAGATTCGTCCGATTGCACACGCAACACTTGCCGAATCAGGGAAATGGGTCTTTGATAGCGACGAATATCCAAACCTCATCGGCGAACTCGGAGGCTTTTATCAAGAAAAGAACGCCGCTACCGTACTGACGGCTATCAAATTGTTGAAGCAGATGAATTATGCAATTCTCGACAAGGCTGTATATCGAGGATTTGAGCATGTTACTCAACTGACCGGATTACAAGGCCGTTGGCAACATTTGCACGACTATCCTAAAGTCATCTGCGACACAGGACATAATATCGGAGGGATACAATACATTGTAGCACAACTGCGCGCCGAAAAATACCGGACTTTACGGATTGTTATCGGTATGGTAAACGATAAAGATATAAACGGGGTATTGTCGATATTGCCGAAAGATGCCGTCTATTATTTTACACAAGCATCGGTTCCCCGTGCTCTTCCGGCTCAGGAAATGATGCAAAAAGGTTTGGCTCATGGTCTGTCGGGGACATATTATCCTTCGGTAGAAGAGGCTTATAAGAAAGCATTTAACGACTGTGACCCGAACGATTTGATTTTTGTCGGAGGCAGCACTTTTATCGTTGCCGATTTATTAAGTATAAAACAAAAATGCCTCACGGCATAAGCTGTGAGACATTTTATACCTATTATATGCAATAAGTCTATTATTTCACTGCAATAATCTCTATCTCGACCCATGCTCCTTTGGGCAACTCCTTAACGGCTACGGCCGAACGGGCCGGAAATGCTCCTGAGAACTGCGTTGCATACACGGCATTCATATCGGCAAAGAGAGACATATCGGCAAGAAAGACGGTTGTTTTCACAACATTATCCAGCGTATAACCGGCTTCTTTAAGTACAGCTTTGATATTGGCAAAGACTTGTGCCGTCTGTTCTTTAATGCCTCCTTGTACTATTTCTGAGGTTGTCGGATCGATCGGTATTTGCCCGGAGGCAAAAAGCATATTTCCTACTTCTATTGCCTGACTATACGGCCCTATTGCCGCCGGAGCAGATGTTGTTGCGATTACTTTTTTCATCTCCATTCATTTTATATATTAAAGATTATACAAATATAAGTATCTTATGAAGAAAAGCGGTACAATGGAGGCAAAATCATGATAAATCCCTGCCTTGTTGAGAAAAGCATATTCTACAAAAATTTATGTATAAGAAATTTTTCTTTCTATATCATTGCCTGACAATATAATAATTTATTAATTTTGTAGACAAAGAGAGATGTTTTCATCTCTTAAAAACATATTAGAAAAGGAAGAAGCGTTATGCTTATCTTGTAGATCGAAAACCTAGGAAATTTTCAGATTTAGCACAAAGATAGCATAGTGGTTCCCATGCTATAGCGTGGGCTGCTGTTACTACATCTGTGCTAAAGGTTTTCCTAGGACCTTCGATTTTAAGACGTAGCATTAGCAGTGCCACGCTTTTTATATATAATAAATTTGTCCTTTATGGCTACTGGAGGGCACAAAAAAACTTGACAATATGAAAAATCTTCTTCTCATTGCAATGTCGCTCATGTTTTCGATAGCCGTACATGCGCAAAAAGATGTCACCCAATTTCTTGGGATTCCAGTTGACGGAACCAAATCTGAAATGATACAAAAACTTAAAGCAAAAGGGTATCGCAGCAATCCTTACAATGACTTTTTAAGCGGAGAATTCAATGGACGAGATGTTTATATTCAAATAATGACGAATAATAATAAAGTTTGGCGCATCGGAGTAGTCGACAGCAACAGTGATGATGAAAAGAATATTCAAATAAGATTCAATAACCTCTGCGAACAGTTTAAGAATAATTCAAAATATGTATCATTGGAAGATTATTCTATATCTGATGAAGAGGATATCAGATACGAAATGAATGTTAAGAACAAGCGTTACCAAGCCATTTTTTATCAAAAACCGGAAAATATAGATTCTGTAGCCTTAAAAAAAGAAATAACGGCTATCCTGCTATCTAAATACTCAGAAGAACAATTAGCAAATCCGACAGAAGAGATGCAATCAGATATGCTTAAACTTTCTCTTGAATATATGACGGAAAAACTGTCAAAAAAAACGGTTTGGTTTATGATAGACGGGAAATATGGGGAATATCGCATTATAATATTCTACGAAAACGAATATAACAGTGCAACAGGTGAAGACTTATAATAATTAATAACCATGTTATGAAAAACTTTCTAATATTCATTGCCGGAGCAGTTACCGGAGCCATTCTAGTGATTTTCATCTCTTTGGTTATTGCCGGGGATCCTTCCAATAATGGTATAACTCTATTCGAAAATGAAGGAGAATGTGTCAGTGAAAATTCTTTTGAAATTTTACAAGTATTGGATTCGGGCCATGCGTTAGCCAATGAGATAAAAAAAGGACATTCAATATCGTTGCCCTCAGGTCTGGTTGTTTTATTTTTGTGTAAAGAAGGTAAATCTTTTTATGATGATCAGGTTATTGAAATTCCGGCCGGAAAATGTGCCAAACAGATAGGTGTTTATAAGTATATGACAAATAACGGCATGGAAAAAACCGTCCCTATTGTCGACATCCGCTAAAATTAGGATTACAGGCATTTTTGAAAAGAATAGTTTGTGTTTGTCTCATTGCACAAACTATTTTTATATATAAACTATTGGTATAAGTAAAGCATCGACTTCTGCTTTCAAATAAATAATATAAAAATAGTCAGTTCAATCCCCAACTGACGAATTGAAAACAACTGTCTTTAGAATAAATTCTTCAAACACTTTTTATCCTTTATCGGTTGTTTCTTTCTATCTATTTAATTAATGAAGCCCTGACTTTATATTTATTTAACATTTTTAGTTATTGTACTTAATCGAAAAATAAAAACCGCCCTTAGATACTGTAAAAACGACATAAAGAAAATACCTTATTGTATAATATACAAATAGGACTTCCCAAAGAGGGCGGAAAAGGCTTAAATAAAAGAGGTTTAGTGTTTTATTTGACAAATAAAAACTCTATATTTGACATAGGAAATAAAAAAAGGTAAGTTATCCGCTATGAAAACACACGCATATAACCCACATGTTTCTGTCGATTGTGTTCTTATTGGATTTGATGGAGAATCGCTGAAAGTTTTACTTACGGAGCAAAGTAAAACCCCCAATAATAAAAAAGGTAGCGGTATGAAATTACCGGGACGTCCGATATTTGACGACGAAGATCTGGACGAAGCAGCACACAAAGTATTGCTGGAGATTACCGGAGTAAACGATGCCTATCTAAAACAATTCAAGACATTCGGTGCTCCCGACCGAACCAATAATCCGGACGATTTGTCTTGGTTGGAAGAGACGACACAGGTAAAAATGGGACGTATTGTCACAATCGGTTATATGTCGGTAATTCGCATTACCAATAAAGTGAACATGAATTTTCAGAATCATAAGGTAACGTGGTGTCCTGTACAAGCCCTTCCGAAACTTGCATTCGACCATAAAAACATCATCGATGAGGCTATACACGAGATAAGGCGTACCTCTAAATTATATCCGGCAATCTTATTCGAACTATTACCGACAAAATTTACGGCTCTCGAATTGCGCCGTTTATATGAAGTTATCTATAATAAGGATATGGATGTGCGGAATTTTCATAAAAAGATAACGGCAATGCCTTATGTCATAGCTTTGGAAGAGAAACAGATGAATGTAGCACATAGGGCAGCGAGATACTATCGGTTCGATAAAAAAACTTATAACAAATTATACGGACAATTAGATTATTAACATTAAATCATCATAATACAATGTATTTATTAGGGTATGACATAGGCAGTTCTTCCGTAAAAGCATCGTTAGTTGATGCCGAAAGCGGATTGTGCGTGGCTTCCGATTTCTTTCCGAAACAAGAGATGGAAATCATTGCCGTAAAATCGGGTTGGGCAGAACAAAACCCCGAACAATGGTGGAAAAATCTGACATTGGCAACCGAATCGGTATTGAAACAGTCTAATGCCGATGCTTCTGAGATAAAGGCAATCGGTATCTCCTATCAAATGCACGGCCTTGTTGTCGTCGATAAAAACCAGAAAGTATTGCGTCCGGCCATTATCTGGTGCGACAGTCGGGCTGTATCTTATGGTGAAAAGGCATTCGAATCTCTCGGTAAAGAGTATTGCCTTTCTCATTTACTTAATTCTCCGGGCAATTTTACAGCCTCGAAACTGGCGTGGATTAAGGAGAATGAACCGGAGATTTTTGAAAAGATCGATAAAATAATGTTACCGGGCGATTATATCGCCATGAAATTGACCGGAAATACCTGCACGACCATATCCGGATTATCGGAAGGTATTTTCTGGGACTTCAAAAACGAAACGCTCTCAAAAGATCTGCTGGAATATTACGGATTTGAGCAAAGCCTGATTGCCCCGATCGTACCCACATTCGGACTACAAGGCGAAATGTGTGGTGAAGCAGCTGCCATCTTAGGACTGAAAGAAGGGACTCCTGTTACTTATCGTGCCGGAGACCAACCCAATAACGCTCTGTCATTGAACGTTCTCAACCCCGGAGAGATTGCCTCTACGGCAGGCACATCGGGTGTTGTTTACGGGATTAACGGACATGTCAATTACGACCCGTTATCGAGAGTCAATACGTTTGCCCACGTCAACCACGACAAAGAGAACACGCGTCTCGGCGTATTGCTTTGCATCAACGGAACGGGAATTTTAAATTCATGGATCAAAAGAAACATCGCCTCTCCCGATACATCTTATGCCGACATGAACGATCTCGCTGCGCAGGTAAAAATAGGAGCCGACGGCGTGAGCATCATTCCTTTCGGAAACGGTGCCGAACGTATTTTGCAAAACCGTGAAATATCGGCATCGATACATGGCGTAAATTACAATATACACGACAAGCGACATCTGATGCGAGCTGCACAGGAAGGCATCGTATTCTCATTCAAATACGGAATGGAGATTATGGAAAGCATCGGCATCGATATACACACAATCAAAGCAGGACATGCCAATATGTTTTTGAGTCCTTTATTCAGAAATACACTGGCAGGCATCACGCAGGCAACAATTGAATTGTATGACACAGACGGTTCGGTAGGTGCGGCAAAAGGAGCCGGTATCGGAGCCGGTATTTATGCAAATGCCCAAGAGGCGTTCGCTTCACTGAAAAAGATACAGGTAATCGAACCCGAGACAAAAGATATTGCGGCTTATCAAGACGCTTATAATCTATGGAAAAAAAGACTTGAAGAGTCTATGAAATAAATACAATAACTTTTCATAAAATTAAAAACTATGGCAACAAAAGAGTATTTTCCCCAAATCGGAAAAATTAAATTTGAAGGTAAAGAAAGTAAAAACCCTTTGGCTTTTCGTTATTATGATGCTGAAAAAGTAATCAACGGGAAAAAGATGAAAGACTGGTTGAAGTTTTCTATGGCATGGTGGCACACTCTTTGTGCTGAAGGTTCTGACCAATTTGGTGGCGGAACTAAAACTTTCCCGTGGAATGATTCTTCAGACCCCGTAGAAGCTGCAAAACATAAGATGGATGCAGGTTTCGAATTTATGCAGAAATGCGGTATCGAATATTATTGTTTCCATGATGTCGATCTGGTTGCTGAAGCTGCGACTATCGAAGAATATGAAGCTAATTTGAAAGAAATCGTGGCTTATGCCAAAAAGAAACAAGCCGAAACCGGAATTAAATTGCTCTGGGGTACGGCTAATGTATTCGGACATGCCCGTTATATGAACGGCGCAGCAACCAACCCCGATTTCGATGTTGTAGCCCGCGCTGCCGTTCAGATAAAGAATGCTATCGACGCTACTATCGAACTGGGTGGAACCAACTATGTATTCTGGGGCGGACGTGAAGGATATATGTCTCTTCTGAATACTGACCAGAAACGTGAAAAGGAACATTTGGCTCAAATGTTGACCATTGCGCGCGATTATGCCCGTGCAAAAGGATTCAAAGGTACTTTCCTTATCGAACCGAAACCGATGGAACCGATGAAACATCAGTATGATGTAGATACCGAGACTGTTATCGGATTCTTGAAAGCTCACGGATTGGATAAAGACTTTAAAGTAAATATCGAAGTAAATCACGCTACTTTGGCAGGACATACATTCGAACATGAATTGGCTTGTGCCGTAGATGCCGGAATGTTAGGGTCTATCGATGCCAATCGCGGAGATTATCAAAACGGATGGGATACAGACCAATTCCCTATCGACAACTATGAATTGATTCAGGCAATGATGCAAATCATCCGCAACGGAGGTCTCGGAAACGGAGGGACAAACTTTGATGCCAAAACCCGTCGTAACTCGACCGACCTCGAAGATATCTTTATCGCACATATTGCCGGTATGGATGCTTTTGCACGTGCATTGGAAAATGCAGCTGCTTTGTTGAACGAGTCTCCTATCACCAAAATGGTCGCCGAACGTTATTCTTCTTTCGACTCTGGCAAAGGTAAAGAATTTGAAGAAGGAAAACTGTCTCTGGAAGATGTCGTAGCATATGCTAAGGCCAACGGTGAACC
>CASFRL010000004.1 GCA_949297285.1 uncultured Bacteroidales bacterium | reverse complement strand
GTAATTTCTTTTCATATTTACAGAATTTATTTCTCTATCGACTATTAACAACAAATAAACGGTCTCATTCCGGTTATTATCGATAACAATATAACTTCCCTGAAAAGTAACGTCGTCGATTTCCGATTTATTGATAACTTTGATAGCATCCGGCACGGTCGTGATAAATTCCCTGAACGCTTCTGCACTACTGTCATAATCGGGACCATACAATACTTTAACCAGATCCTCATCCGAGACATTCGAAAGGTCTTTTTCGGCCTTATCCGACACATCTCCAAAGACAGGAACAGAAGATGTCTCCCAATAATCTCCATTCCAGAACAGCATTATAACCGCATTCGTTTCGGTTGAGACCTCTATCGGAACTCCTGTATTTAAGAAATTGGCAAACGTTATGTTTCCCGGTTTATTCGACAAATACAAGTATGTTGTCTTTATTCCCGGCTTGGCATTCGGTTCAAATGTTGCCGGATCATCTACGATACCTTGCAACGGGCCTTCTACCCGGTTACTGTCTATCCATTTCTTGTTGAGGAAATCCCATACCCATATCGAATTGGTCTCTCCGTTCACGAAAAAGCCACCGGGGATTCCCCCGTTAGGATGCTTCGACAAAAAGGCTCCGACACCCCAATAATATCCCATAAATTTTCCTTGTGTAAACATAATTCCACTTTTTATTTTGTTTATTCATCTTTTTATAAATCCGGCAATAAAACCCGTCCGAACATCTGTGCGGCCATCTCCGATTGTCCCAAAATTTCATAAACCATAGCTGCACATACATATCCGACAGCATCGATCAATCGGTCTGGTACATTATAACTTCCGTCAATATTCTCAGGTATAGGTACATATATTGCACTTTCTATCTCGTGTTCTCGAACGAATGCAGGCAAGGAATAATAATCGAGGACAACCTTTCCTTCTGCCGACATGGATAAAACGGCAACAGGCTTATTCATTCCGCCTCTTATATACCGATTATATTGCAACTCGTTTTTTGCATGACGAGAGTCTATAAACCGGGTCACCGGACGATTCCAGCCTTTCATCTTAAATGACAAGATCTTCAACACTTTCTCCGGGAACACGACTCTACCACTGCCATCCTGACGTTTTTCAGGGGATAAAATATCTCTGCATTCGACTCCTTCCAATAAATAAGCCGGAGCCGAAACAAATACCCGGACAATCGCATCCGGGAGTTTCTCCCGGATATACTCTTCGACATCTATCCCAAAGGTATTTATACTCACAGGCTCTTTTTCCGGCAGCAATTCTTCCATATTTGTCCGGACTTTTCTTATCCACTCTTCTATCGATACCAACATCTTGCCCTATTTTTATAAATCACACCTTTAACGACGGAAATACCACGCCTTTCTTTTTAGCCGCTTTCTCTATTTTTTCGGGAGAAGAAAGTTCCCGTTCCGGAATCGAATACGGTTTTTTTCTCAAAAGTTCCTTTGCGCCCTGCCAAGTTGTAATCTCAGGAATCGGCATCAATTCGACCTTTTTTTCACAAGAGGGAAGCGACTCCTCTACCAAATAAAATTTACTTCCATATCCGCTATCGGCCTCTATCGCTTTTTGCAGATTGACATCTGTTGTCGCAAAACGACCATGTACATTATCTTTCGATATAAAGCGAATGCGCATATTTCGGTCACCAAGCCGTATAACGGCACTCAAATTACCATGGGAAGTCCCGTATGTTTTTATATTTTTCATATTTAAAAATTTAAAGATTAAGAATCAGGATGATGTGATCTTCTCAGATCACATCATCATTATAAAAAAACTATTATGCCGTTTTCGGAACGATACGCATATGTGCTGCCGGATAACGCAATGTCAGACAACTGGCTTCTGTCAAGACAAGGGCGTCTGTATTTCGAATCCCGGCACCTTTCAGATCAAGTTTCTGACTTCCGAAAGGCACATGAGCCCATTTGGAAATAAACTCAGGATCGAAAATAAATCCATAATCGCTCATACCGCAATCGTCAAACACTTCAGAATACAAGACGAAGAGTTTACCGAATTTTGATTTGATTTCAGAGAAATCGATTCCCCATTTTACGAAGTCATCATTGGCCGACACGACTTTGGTAATCTCCAGTTTGTTAATGCGGCCGATAAAGTCAGATCCTCCGATCAAGACTTTTCTTTTATTTCCGCCATTTCCGGTAAATGCCTCTTTCATGATGTCGATCAGATCATTTTGGGTAAGTTCGACTTCCGGGTCAAACTCATACTCCTTCCCGGCCTGCCACCAGATTCCTCCGGTAAGAGACACGTTCTCTTTTTTCTTAGAATCGTATATCATACGTTTCACTCCAAACATGAACGTTTTTTCCATTCCCAAACGCATGTCATAAATTGCGGCCTCTTCCGAATCGGAAAAATCCCATTCTACTTCTTTATTGGCAATCTTCTGGAAAGTAGATTGTTCTACCTGCATTTTAAAGATTTGGCAAAAGTTTTGCTCTTTTACAGGAAGTGCCTCAAATTGAGCTGTCTGCACATCCAGTTCTGTTGCAGCACGTCCCATGCGGATAAATGTCGCGCCTTTCTCGATCGAAGGTACACAGTTCTCGACAGTGCCGATTTTCTTCCCATTAATCGCATAGACATTCAGTTCGCCATTTTCCTCCTTGCTGGAGATATAAAGGACCAAATCAGCTTTCGATACCGTCACGCCATCGGCTTCATAGCCTTTAACCCCTTGTACAAGAATAGTCTCTGAAACCTCAAAAATATCATTGTTTGTCGTGTTCAACTTGACTTTTTGAGAGGCTGCCGAAACTTCAGAAGAAGAGGGTTCGGTATAAGCTGTGTTCAATGTTGCCTTGGTCGGTTTTACATCTACTGAATAATAATCGACAATCATAGAACCAGCCCGACGGGCACCTGTCCAACGAGACAATTGATCTATCGGCGTAGACATCGGACGTATTTTGGTAATCCGCTTATCTACTTCACTCATAAGAAGGCCTTCACTCTCACGACGGCTAATATCCGTAGTCAACGGTTCGCCTGTCAAGATTTTTCCTCCGGATACTCCGGGAACTACCGCCGCTATGGCAAATGCGCTTTCATGACAATACAGTACCATCAGGGAGATGACCAAAACTACTAATACCCAAAACCAGAAGTCTTTTGACTTCAAAAATTTAATTACTTGATTCATTGCTAATTGTTTTTAAAAATAACTAATCGGTTAAATTGTACTTGCTGATGTTTTTTATTAAATTCCTTATGTATAGCTGCTTTTGCGTATCGCTACTTTACATATCCCAGACGCTACGACGACGCCTCAATCCGAATCCCGGAGTTAAATTCTCGCTTTCTTCATCTCTTGACGAACGGTCGTTGTGCAGTCCCGGTAAAGAATCACCTTCAGACTGTTTTTTCTCGAAGAGAATACGCTCATTGCGACCTCTCACTTCGGCAGCTTTTTCGGCACAATCCAGATCGGTATCATAATTGACACCTTTAAACAAGACCTCTAAAACATCCGGGGTAAAATCGCTCATAAATACATGCTCACAGATATGATGAACTTTCTCGAGGAAGTTATCAAAATCATTGTCGCTCATACTTTTAGCTTCTTTAAACCGGTTAATCGCCCGCTTGCTGTGCTCCCAATTTTCGGCCATTTCTTTCTCGATGGCCCGATTGGCCGACATACGGGCAAGGTACTCATCGTTTTCTTTTCTCAATTGCGCCATACGGTTTTCATCGTTGGCACATTCCAGAATATCCTTTCCGAAATACCTTACACAGGCAATCAAAGCATCTTCTCCGCCGATTACATCAGAAATAAATCCGCCCATTTTCGGATTGCTGATAAAAAGCGTGGCAAGTTTTGTCTGGTCATCCCGTAACTTCTCGTACCGATCACACAAATGAGCATCATACTCTACCAAAGCATCAAAAAGGGCATCGTCATTGTCCAAAAGACGATCAGGAAAACGCTTTCCCAATTTCTCCAGAATAATCTGGCGTGAACGCATCTTGGGACGTTCAGTCATTCTTTCTTCAAAACTTTTCATAATTTTTTCTTTAATAATAAATACTTAAAACCATATATGGTATTTTTACAACACAAAGAAAACAACACAATCTAGAAGTTTTATGCTATAATTATAAAAAAGCACTTCCGGTAAATAAAAAATATAGGTTTTATACCATACCCATAAACAAAGCTATCGACAAACGGCAACAACACACGGCATGCCACTCCCCGGAGACATAATATTTTCGGGCAATCATCTACACCCCATTTCCGTATCATATTTATGCCGTTCTTAAAAATATTTATACCTATTGAGGTAAAGAATTATCACAGAGACACGCCTCGTTACAAAAAGAACGTGTACCTTTGTACGACAAAAAGATTCAGTACATTCAATTATTTAAACAGAATAGATATGGCGACAAAACCTTTTAAGTATCAAGAGCCTTTCCCTATGGGAAAAGACACTACCGAATACTATCTTCTCACCTCAAAAGGCGTTTCGGTAGATACCTGTCACGGCAAAGAAGTTCTTGTTGTGGAACCTGAAGCGCTCACCCACTTGGCAAATACGGCGACTCGCGACGTTGCCTTTATGCTGCGGCGCGAACACAATGAAATGGTGGCTAAAATACTTCATGATCCTGAAGCCAGCGAAAACGACAAATATGTGGCATTGACAATGCTACGAAATGCAGAAGTAGCCTGCAAAGGGCAACTTCCGTTTTGTCAAGATACCGGAACGGCAATCGTTATCGGAAAAAAAGGACAGCAGGTATGGACAGGAGGTGGCGATGAAGAAGCTCTCTCGCTGGGAGTATACAAAACGTACACGGAAGAGAATCTGAGATACTCGCAAAATGCGCCGTTAGATATGTACAAAGAGGTAAATACCGGTTGCAACCTTCCGGCACAAATCGACCTTTACGCAGTGGACGGAATGGAATATAAATTCCTTTTCATTGCCAAAGGAGGCGGTTCGGCAAACAAGACTTATCTGTTTCAGGAGACAAAAGCTCTGTTAAATCCCGATACACTGGTAAAATTCCTCGTTGAAAAAATGAAGACATTGGGAACAGCGGCTTGTCCTCCTTATCACATCGCATTCGTTATTGGCGGAACTTCGGCCGAAACGAATCTGAAAACTGTAAAATTAGCATCGGCCAAATACTACGACAATTTGCCTACCACAGGAAATGAGTACGGACGGGCTTTCCGAGACATCGAGTTGGAAAAAGAGGTTCTCAAAGCAGCTCAAGAATCCGGAATAGGGGCTCAGTTCGGAGGCAAATATTTCGCTCACGACGTGCGTATCATCCGTATGCCTCGACACGGAGCTTCATGTCCGGTAGGTATGGGAGTTTCCTGTTCGGCAGACCGCAATATCAAAGCCAAGATCAACAAAGAGGGTCTTTGGATCGAAAAACTCGATGATAAACCCGGAGAACTTATTCCCGAAGAGTTGCGTCAAGCCGGTGAAGGCAATGCCGTTAAAATCGACTTGAACCGCCCAATGAAAGAGATTCTTGCCGAACTCGACAAATATCCGGTAGCAACAAGACTTTCTTTGAACGGGACAATCATCGTAGGTAGGGATATCGCTCATGCCAAGATTAAAGAGCGCCTCGATGCCGGCGAAGATATGCCTCAATATCTGAAAGATCACCCGATTTATTATGCCGGTCCGGCAAAAACGCCTAAAGGCATGGCTTCCGGATCTTTCGGACCGACAACGGCCGGCCGTATGGACTCTTACGTCGATCAATTCCAATCGAAAGGGGGCTCCATGATCATGATCGCCAAAGGGAACCGAAGCCAACAAGTAACCGACGCCTGCAAAGCTCACGGCGGATTCTACCTCGGAAGTATCGGTGGTCCGGCTGCCATTCTGGCACAGAACAATATCAAAAAAGTAGAATGTTTAGAATATCCTGAATTGGGAATGGAGGCTATCTGGAAAATCGAAGTGCAAGACTTCCCGGCATTTATCCTTGTCGATAACAAAGGCAACGACTTCTTTAAACAGATAAAACCCCGTTGCAACGGAAATTGCAAATTGTAAACAATCTTAATATCATAAAAAAGGAGGCTCAAAAGCCTCCTTTTTTTTATCAGAAAAACGAAAGAAACATATTTCCCTTCTTTCGATCTATATGCGATGTCTATTTACGATCTCCGAAAATACGTAACAGATACAAAAACAAGTTGATAAAATCGAGATACAACGACAAAGCTCCCAACAATGCCAGTTTCTGGGTTTGTTCATTAATTTCCTGATTAGCCAACATCTGTTTGATCTTCTGGGTATCGTATGCGGTCAAACCGACAAAGATCAATACACCGGCATAAGTTATGATCCAATACATCATGGAGCTTTTCATAAAAATATTGACAACCGAGGCAATAATCAAGCCGATTACAGCCATGAAAAGTATATTTCCCCAAGAGGAGAGATCTTTTTTCGTGAAATATCCATACAGGCTCATCACACCGAACGTACCGGCCGTAATAAAGAAGGTAGATGCAATCGAACTACGGGTATAAACGGCAAAAAGAACAGAAAGCGTCACCCCATTCAACAACGAATAGAGCATAAACAATCCGGTTGCGGTAGTAAAAGAGAGGGACATTATCCGTGCCGATACATACCAAACCAACCCGACTTCTGCTATCAATAAGATGAAGAATGTCATTCTATTGCCCAGAAGCAAAGAGGACAATGAAGGAGAATTCACCACAGACAAAGCCGTCACCCCGGTAAGGGCTAATGCCACGGTCATCCACAAATAGACATTTTTAAGAAGAGTCGCCTGAGCGGCTTTCATTTCATAACTCGAAACATAATTTGTATCCATATTCTATGTATTTATAATTATTTCATACTGTTCAGGCGCAAATATAAGATTTATTTCATTGCAAACATTGCTCTTCCAGAGAAATAGGCCTCGTTTTGCAGAATATAAAAACTTATTCAATATTTTTTCAAAGCTCGTTTAACGACGCACCGGCGTACGACGCTTGTTAAGACGTACCCGCAACAAATTTAAATTTTCATTGAATAAAGACAATTGATACGATGCTTTCTCGGGAATGCGGTCATTGCACCAGCAAAACAACACATACGAGATAAAGGCTTCCCGAATTGTCCGTTTAACCGCATCTTCCACACCGGGAAGCACCTCTTTCGGCAATACCAAAGCAAAACTGAATATGCCCTCTTCTTCGACCGGCCCATGCGGATCAACGAGATATGCCGATACGACATCCTGAATACGGTCATAAGCCTCCTGCATGCGATCTTTCGTCCAAGGCAACTCATCTTCAGTCAATATCCAACGGTCGCTCCAACCTTCGGCAGCGATTCCGTCCGGAGCCAGAGAAACCGCCATATAAGAGGTTCGCTTCATCAATTCCTGTACCAATTCGGCAACGTCAATGATAACATGTACACATATTTTTTTCATAACTTTCAATTTTTCGATTTTAACATGCGGAAAGATACTCCCGCAAACAATAAAACAAGTAATATCCAAAATAGATTTGAAAAAGCCCAAGATGCTTCTTTTTCAACATTTTCATGATCGTCCATCTCTGCATAAGCACGATCGTCGTGCCGATACAGCGTTTCTCTTGCCGAGCGGTTATTCAGCATCGTTTTTTGCCGGGCAACCGCACGGGCAGTCAGTGTTACCGACTCTTTTTCCTTAACCGATGTCGAACAGCCCGAATCACCATACAAGGTATGTTCCCAAACAACGTTCCACTCTTTTGCATCAAATCCGACGCTGTCGAGCGTCTTCTCGAGAGAGTCCTTAACACGCCAATCGGATACCGACGCCGATTCCGATTTTACTTCACGATCGGACAAGCGGCTGGTCGACCGACACGAAAAAGCGGTGAACAGGATACACAACACAAAAAATCCTCTCATACGACCTCCCCCCGCTGATAACGATACAAGATAAGACGAGCCGTCTGTACTCCGAAGAAGAATCGGGAAGCTTTTTCTTCGGCCAATACCGTAAACAGGGCATCTTTAAAAGATGCTAAGGGCTTGCTCTTCAGATACTCCGCTACTCGCTGCGCCAGTTCCTGATACATCGATACCTTCAAGGCATTGCGTCGCGACAAGGGTAAATGATTCATAATGCGGCGGACATTCCGGGAGGCTTCTTCGTAAGAGACATAATACCGCCCTCTGCCACTGTGCAAAGTTCTCAGGATGAGATCGTCACGCGAAACATACGGCGCCGATTCTCCGAGCAGTTTCAACTCAGCCTCATAAGCTTGAACAAAGTCATGCTCTTTTTCTTTTCTAAAATAATCAGTTTTCATCCTCTATCAATTTTATTTTGATCGAGGCATCGGGACCTCCGTTGTCATTTCAACGGATCATATTTTTTATTGGGGTATGGCAAAGATATAAAGATTATTGTAATTATACAACATTTTTGTTGTTATTTTACCATACAATTGATTAAATAATTGAATGAAAGTATTTTAAAAATTTCGAAACTAATCCAATTCTTTTTTGAGCCAAACAGGTAACTTGGGCATAGCCC
The DNA here is from genome assembly GCA_949297285.1 of uncultured Bacteroidales bacterium. Taxonomy (GTDB): domain Bacteria; phylum Bacteroidota; class Bacteroidia; order Bacteroidales; family Coprobacteraceae; genus Coprobacter. The sequence continues at coordinate 16,679 of CASFRL010000004.1, read as the reverse complement.
CGCTTTGGGTACACACATAAGCCGAGACTTCTACGGCCAATTTATGAGCCTCCGGCACATCTCGTCCCTTCAGAATTGCCGAGACAAACGCTGCCGTAAAGGAGTCGCCGGCCCCTACGGTATCGACAACATCGACTTTAGGTGTATCCTTAAAAGAGAGACTCCCCGGCGTGAAAACATAGCTACCATGCACACCGCATGTCAAAATAAGTATTTTCAGCTTATATTCGGACAAAAGCATTCGCCCCCTGTCAATGAGTCCGGCATCCGGGTACCGGAACATACGTCCCAGAATATCCAGTTCCTCGTCATTTATTTTCAAAATATTGCATTTTTTCATCGAATGGCAAAGGATCTCTTTGTCGTAGAAATGCTGTCGCAGATTGATATCGAATACCTTATACGATTCTTCCTGTGGCATGGCATCAAGAAAACGGTTTATCGTTTCGCGCGAAACAGAGCTACGCTGGGCTAATGAACCGAAACAGACGGCTCGGGTTTTCTGGGCCAGTTGCTCCATCCCGGATGTAAAAGGGATATTATCCCATGCCACATTTTCCTTTATCTCATAGCAAGGGATTCCTGATTCATTCAGTCCGACTTGCACCGTACCGGTCGGATAATGAAGTTTAGCAATCGAATAAGAAAGATTTTTTCTGTCAAATCTATCCAGGATTTCATTGCCCAACTCATCGTCGCCGACAGCGCTCACAACACAACTGCGAAATCCGAATTGCGACGCATGATATGCAAAATTTGCCGGAGCGCCGCCCAACTTTTTCCCGTCAGGCAATACATCCCACAAAACTTCACCTATTCCTACAACCATATTATCTTCGGCAACATTCATTTTCATCGATCAATTTATAGAACAACAAAGATGCAACAAGAGGTCAGTATGGCCGCATCATTTATTTTTCACGTAAATATGCTTTATCCGCTTATTTTCAACTTCCCGCTCTTCAATAATGAAGTATTTATCCAAAGATTTCATCAAAGGGGTCAACTTCAGAAATCCGTAATTACGCGGATCGAAATCGGGCTTTTTCTTCATAATCAACCCGCCGACCTCAGCCAAGAATGCCCAACCGGTATCATCGGCCAGATCATCGACCGTTGTCCGAAGCAAATCGATCATCTTCTTGTCTATCGTCTCATTCTCCATAACCGGAGACAAGGTGGCATTTTCTGTTCCCGGAACTTTCTTCGACGAAAGATCAGATTCTCCTATTTTCAATATCTCGAGATAAATAAACTTGTCACAGGCCACAATAAAGGGGTTTGGGGTTTTCTTTTCCCCGATTCCGATCACGAGCATTCCCGACTCCCGCAACCGGGTAGCCAACCGGGTAAAATCACTATCGCTGGAAACCAGACAAAAGCCATCGACTTTCTCACTATGCAAAATATCCATCGCGTCGATAATCATCGCCGAATCGGTCGCATTTTTCCCCGTAGTATAGCTATATTGTTGAACCGGAGTAATGGCATTCTCCAACAGAGAAGATTTCCAGCCCGAAACCGTCGGTTTTGTCCAGTCGCCATAGATCCGCTTAATTGTCGGAATCCCGAACTTGGCAATCTCATTCAACATGCCTCTTACGTTCGAATAAGGGATATTATCGGCATCTATCAAAACCGCTAATTTCAATTCTTTATTATCTTTCATTTTTTATATTCAGTTATTTAACAAATATAAGAACCTGCCTTTAAAAAAAAGCAGGTTCTCGATTTTTTTTTAAAAAAAACGGCGATTTTCAAGGAATTACCTGCACCGTTTGCCTCAAACGTATATCTTCGGACGATGCCCCGATCATGAATTCAAACTCTCCGGGCTCTACGCTCCAATGCATATTTTTATCCAAGATCATCAAATCTTCCGGTTTTAACGTAAATTCTACCGACTTTGTCTCTCCCGGTTTTAAGGTTATCCGTTCAAATCCTCGCAACTGAGAATCATAAGGGATAACACTCCCCACTTTATCCCGGACATAAAGTTGCACAACCTCGTCTCCGGTGAGATTGCCGGTATTGGTAATATCGGCACTGATTCTAAACTCGCCTCGCGTCTTTTGCCGGGTAGGGGATACTTTTAAATCGGAATAGGAAAAAGTCGTATAACTCAATCCATAACCGAAAGGATACAAGGCTCCCAACACCCGTGTTTTACCTTTTCCGTTAGGCCCCTCTTCGGGCTGTCCGGCATGCGAACCGGGTTTAAAGGGGAAATTCAATTGTATCTGACCTGTCGTCTTCGGGAATGTAATGGGCAACTTGCCTCCGGGATTATATTCGCCGAACAGCGTTTCGGCTATCGCTTTACCGCCCGACTGGTTAGGGAACCATGCCTCGAGTATCGACGGAATGTATTTATCCGCCCAATTGATCGTCAAAGGTTGCCCATTGATCAGTACCAGAACGATAGGTTTCCCCGTTTCATATAAAGCCTCGAGCAGTTGCTGCTGACGCCCCGGCAAATCAAGTGAAGTCCGCGAACGGCTTTCACCCGTACACTCCTCATCTTCACCCAAAACGGCAATTATTACATCACTGTTCCGAGCCAAAGAAACGGCTTCCGAGATATCTTTTTTTTCTTGATCGGTAAGCGGATAATGGATAATTTCACTCTCCGGCCAATTCTCATCGATTGTCTCGCAACCTTTGGCGTACGATAGAGAGATGTCGTCGCCAAGATAGTCTTTCAACCCCTCATATACCGAGATATTTTCAAGTTGCTGAGGTCCGTAGCGGCTGGTCATATAATTTGTTTCTTTAGCCAAAGGTCCTGTTATCAGTATGTTTTTGATCTGCTTTTTATCCAACGGCAACAAATGATTCTCATTTTTCAACAATACGAGAGATTGTTTCTGCATATCGAGAATAAAATCGGTATGCTTATCGGCACCGACAATTTTATCGGCATTCTTTACATCCTGCACATAGGGAGTATCGAACAAGCCCAACTCAAACTTAACCCGCAGCACATCGCTCACCAGCCGGTCGATGGTCTGCATCGAGATGCGTCCTTCCCGGATCAGATTTCTCAACGGAAGGATATAGTCTTGTGGAGGCGTAAAATGAGTCCGTACATTCAGTCCGGCCTCTGCAACCTGACGCACCGCATCTTCATAATCTGAAGCGACATGATGTTTCGATTCTACAAATTCGACAGCCTCACTGTCACTGACGACATACCCTTTGAAACCGAATTTTTGACGGAGCAATTCGGTCAAGAAATAGTAACTGGCCGATACGGGTTCACCGTCCCAGTCATTATAACTGCTCATAACTCCCTTAGGCTGAGCTTCACGTATCACTTCCTTAAACGGATACAGATATAACTCGTGCATTTCACGGGGGCTCACATGAGGATCGGTTCTGGCATTACCGTCACGCCCGCCTTTCGGCACGCTATAAACGGCATAATGTTTCAAGGTAGATGCCACTCCGGCACGCTGAATTCCTTTTACCATTTGTGTTCCCAATGCGCCGACCAAATAGGGATCTTCGCCATAACACTCGAGAACACGTCCCCAACGAGGATCCCGGGCAATATCCAATATCGGAGCATATACATTGCTATAACCCAGTGCTTTTGCCTCTTTCCCGGCAATTTCACCGGCTTGAAGCACCAGCTGTTTGTTCCAGGTACTCCCGATACCGATAGGTGCAGGCAGTGGTGTCGCTTTGGTATGGTTCAACCCATGTATTCCCTCGTTCGAGAAATCGACGGGTATTCCCAAACGGGTCTCCTCGACAAACCATTTCTGCGTTTTATTTATCGCCTCGGCATGATTGCTAAAGGGATAAATGAGATGAGGAGCGATACGGGCTCCGTCTCCGATTCCGTTCAGTTGCTCATCGATATTGGCAATGCCATCTTTCCATATTTCATTTTTCCAGTTCTCTGTCGGGAGAGAATCCTTCAAAACTCTTTTATAACCATACAGAGTTGCCAACTGACACGTTTTTTCTTCGACCGTCATCTGAGCAAGGAGGTCTTGTACACGCTCTTCAACGGGACGTTTCGGATCTTCATAAATATCTTTCTTTCCATTTTTATTGAAATCGATCCAGCCTTTATGATAAATATCCGACTTTTCGCCGGCCAAAAGAGTAGAACCGGTCAGTAATCCTATGCCGATAAACAGCAATACTTTTCGTTTCATTTTACCCAAATATCTATTCTCCTGCATAACGCTTTTCAGTTACAGCACAAGACACATCCATGCCTCATCAATACGACAACGAAGTTATGCTCTCGGGGTTCATAACAGCCTTATGTGCAGCCTCTTGCGCAATTTTCACTTGCATATCTTCAAGGTCTGACTTATAGGGGTTTCCCACGACGCTCTTCCCCGTTAATTTTTCAAACCACACACACGCCACGGTATATCTTCCCAATGCATTCAGGTGAAACCCGTCAGGGACACAAAACCCATCGCCCACAGAAGAAGTGCGGCCATTCTGAATAGCCGTTCCTGCCGGGATAACAAAACTTATTTTGTTAGGATTTGAAATATCCTTATTGATCTCGTCCACCACCTGCTTGACAGTGTTGATAATCGACTTATACATGTTCATCTGGTCAGAGCCATAATCTTTAAAAGCATTATGTTTTGTATTCTGAGCATATGCCCATGTCTCATGAAAAATATATTTAACATTCGGATTGGTTACATGTTTTGCCACATATTCCATCAACAAAGGCAAATTTGCATACGTAGCATATTTTCCCGAATCATGACTGCCCTGCTGGAAAGAGATATAGTCCCATGCCTCATCCTGCAAGCCCTCAAGCATCGTTTTTTTGGGCATATTAACCTTCTTCCCGGCTACGATCTTACGGTATTGATAAGCCGGTTCATTGCTTTGTGCACAAGCCCAATGCCGATTGATCACACACCCGGGAATATACAAATTTCCGATGATCAGCGTATCGCCTTCAGCCTCAGCCAATTGATATAAATTCTGTTCTACGGCATTTTCAGAAAAGCTATTTCCAATAGCCAAAACCTTAATTACATCGGCCTGTATCGACGCAAATGGCACAAACAATAACAAAGCCGTTATATATATCCAAAACTTACCGGTAATTTTCAAATGGGTTTTCATATATTCAATATTTTATCGTTACAAAAAATAGATATCTTACGGCTCGGGGCAATTCAGGATTTTCCTAAAAAAAGCGGCACGCATCGGCCACCAACCCGATCCTACACCATGTTTATGATTACGATAGACATAGTACTTTTTCTCTGAAGGTATCAAATTATAACTCGCAAAATTGATATGCGGAGGACAAGTATTGTCTTGAAGTCCGATTCCCATAACGATCGGACATTGAATTCGAGGAGCGAAATTCTTGACATCAAAATAGGTAAGAATTCGGTAAACATCATCCCACGTTTTATCCGGATTCTTTTTCAAATACGATTCGAAAGAAGATCTCGGCCACGGACATATTTTAAAATAGTCCCTAAAATCTGTCAAGAACGGTATATGAGGAGCCGCAACTTTTATTCGTTTGTCCAATGCACAAGCGACCAAGGTAAAAGCGCCGCCCTGGCTGCCGCCTTCAGCAGCTATTTTTTCTTTATCGACCTCGGGTCTTGAGCATACGAAATCGATCGCCCGTATCAAATCCATATAAGCCCCTCTATAATAATAGTCATATTGGTCTTGTAAACCGTAAACAATCCAATCGCCATAAGTATTCGACTTTTTCTGTATTCCCTGTCCCCGAACAGACAGTACAAATTCGCAAAAATCGGGCATCGCCGTTGCATCCGGGAAATAAGGCTCCGAACCATAACCCATATAGGCTACAATCACCGGATATTTACCCGGTTTCTTCGGTACGCAATAGTACCCTTCGATCTTTACATTGTCCCATGAATACATTTCGACATGATACATATTCTTTATATCCGAAGACTGCTCCTCCAACAAGGTCATTTTATAACGAGGAGCCACCTTGTCGAGTTCGTCCCGCGTCTGCTGCCAAAAAGAGTCGAAATCTGCGAAAGCATCGACCGGAGAGATTATTTTCTCCGGATCAAATCCGACATTAAATTGCAAGACATTGCTTTTCACATTTCCGCCTGCCACATATACCGTAAAGCGGTAAAAGCCGGGATACGGAGGATTGTATTCGATCTTTTTCATCAACGAATCCTTACCGCTGCGATCGATTGTATAGGCAAGGGAATCGATGCTCCGATAATCATCGGTCGTGATCTTACAGATCAAATCACAATTATTTTTTCCGGAGGCCAACCCTTTGATTCCGATTTTAAGATCGATATGTTGAGGAGAAACAAAAACCATATCTTCATCGTCCGAATCGAAAGTCAAGGTCAATGAATCGGGTAAATTCTGCATTTCCGAACAAGGTGCAGCCCAAAGAGTTCCCGAAGTCAAAACAAATAACCCGAAACAGCAAAAGAACAATAAGTTCGCAATATATTTTTTATTTTTTCCCATAACTACATCTCCACTTCCACATTTACCATATTATCCGAATAAACCAGCGGCACCAAATTACCCGCAATGACTTTTCCATCTACCTTAATTTGTTTTACGCCTTTTGTCGAACCGTTCCGGTTATTTATCTCAATCTTATACGTAGTTCCTCTGAAACGACGAATTACGGTATAAGATTTCCAATCGGAAGGGATACACGGATCGATCAATAATCCGTTATATTGCGGACGTATCCCGAGAATATACTGTGTAATCGCAAAATAGTTCCATGCAGCAGTTCCCGTCAACCAGGAGTTTTTTGCTTCGCCCGGACAATAGGCATCTTTCCCCGCAATCATCTGGGCATATACATAAGGCTCGACTTTATGAAGATCGCTGATCTCTTCCAAATAAGTCGGGCATATTTTTTTATAATATTCCCATGCCTGACCGCCTCGTCCCAAGACCGTTTCTCCGATCATAATCCACGGATTATTGTGGCAGAATATTCCGGCATTCTCTTTATAACCTTCCGGATAACTCGATATCTCACCCAATTCGATATGATAGGTCGTATAGGCCGGGTTGTTCAAGACAATCCCATATTCACAATCGAGTCTTTGTTTTACCGAGTCCAAGGCTTTCTCTACAAAGCCCTCCTTCAATCCGATTCCGGCCATCGTACACCAGCCGTTCGACTCGATAAAGATCTTGCCTGCCTCATTCTCTTCCGAACCGACTTTGTTCCCGAAGAAATCATACGCCCGCAAGAACCATTCTCCGTCCCATCCGTATTTTTTTACGGCCTCGATCATCTCTTCTACATGCTTGCGAGCGCGAGCGGCCTCATCTTTTTCACCGATATAATCGCACAAATCGGCATATTCTTTTCCGTACATGACAAACAATCCGGCAATCATCAGACTCTCAGCCTGACTTCCTTCGGTTTTGTTCTCTGTCGTTTGGAAACTCTCATCGGGATTATCCGAGAAACAGTTCAGATTTAAACAGTCATTCCAATCGGCCCGCCCGATCAAAGGCAACCCATGCGGTCCCAGATTCCGGACAATATGATCGAACGATACTGTCAAATGGTGGAAAAGCGATTTCTCCGAACCGACTTTGTTGTCGAACGGCACCATTTCATCCAGAATAGAGAAATCGCCCGTCTCTTTCAAATAATGAACCGCACCGAAGATAAGCCACATAGGATCATCATTAAATCCCTGCCCGATCTCATTATTTCCCTTCTTGGTCAAGGGTTGGTATTGATGATAACAGCCTCCGTCCGGGAACTGGGTCGAAGCTATATCGATAATGCGTTCACGAGCCCGTTCGGGAATTTGATGCAAAAAGCCGATCAAATCCTGATTCGAATCGCGGAAACCCATTCCCCGACCTATGCCGCTTTCAAAGAATGATGCCGACCGGGAAAAACAGAAGGTTATCATACACTGGTATTGATTCCAGATATTTACCATCCGGTCGAGTTTATCATCACCCGATTTCAAAATATATGCGCTTAACAGGCGATCCCAATATTTCTTCAAATCCTCCCATGCCTTATCGACCTCTTCTACCGAGCGGAAACGGGCTATCGTATTTTGGGCTTTAGTTTTGTTAATCACCTTTTTATCGCTCCATTTCTCATCGGCAGCATTTTCGACATATCCTAAAACAAAGATCAGCGTTTTCGATTCTCCCGGAAGCAGTTCTACCTCGATACAATGAGAAGCAATAGGCGACCATCCATGCGCAATACTGTTTTTTGCCTTGCCCTGCCATACGGTTTCCGGTTCATCAAAACCATTATACAAGCCTAAAAACGACTCTCTATCGGTTTCAAAGCCGGCGATCGGGACATTTACCGAATAATAGGCATAATGGTTGCGACGCTCCCGATACTCCGTTTTATGATAAATCACAGAACCGTCTACCTCAACCTCTCCGGTAGATAAATTTCTTTGGAAATTTTCCATATCGGTCTGCGCATTCCAAAGGCACCACTCAACAAAAGAAAAAAGTTGTATTTTCTTTGCCTTGTCCGAGGTATTGCGTAAAACGACTTTCTGAACTTCGGCCCAAGTTTCCAACGGGACAAAGTAAAGTACTTCGGCTTCCAGTCCGTTTTTTGCACCCTTTATGACCGTATAATTCATTCCATGACGGCATTCATAACTATCCAGCTCCGTTTTACAGGGTTTCCACCCCGGATTCCAAACCGTCCCGGCATCATTGATATAAAAATACTTGCCCCCGTTATCCATCGGTACACCGTTATACCGATAACGGGTAATTCTGCGGAATTTAGCATCCTTGCAAAATGAATATCCGCCCGCCGTATTCGAAATCAGACTGAAAAAATCTTTCGTTCCCAAATAGTTTATCCAAGGCCAAGGGGTACGAGGATTTGTAATCACATATTCCCGTCTGTTGTCATCAAAATATCCGTATTTCATAACCGATAGGTTTCTAAATAATTATGCGTTATTATTATCTTCTAATTTTTCTCTCTCAACTTTCAGGCAAGCACCGATCTCTGCCATTTTTTTCTCACCCAATGGATAGATAAGCATAAACAATACACCGAGAATCGTACCGATTGCCGGGAAGTAACTAAGCATCATGCGTATTCCATTCTGCGCAAATTCTGTTTGAACCATATTGGCCTGGAATCCGTAATAGCCCAACAACCATCCGGTAAGCGCTCCACCGATTGTCCACCCGAATTTCTGAGACATGGAAGATGCCGAGAATACCAATCCTGTCGCACGCCGTTTTGTTTTCCATTCCGAATAGTCAGAAGCATCGGCATACATAGACCAAATAAGCGGCAACGTAATTCCGGCACATAAACTGATAAAGAATTGCAATACGAAAATCAAAGAGACATTACTACGATCTACATAATAGAACCAGACGTTCAGTACGGTAGCGATAATCATGGCAACAAGGAAAGTTCCTTTTTTCCCCATACGGTTCGACACCGGAATCGTCAACAATACCCCAACGATATTGGCGGCCTGCCCCAATACGAAATAGAGACTGCTCAAAGAGATCGTCATATTGAACGAATTTATTTGAAATGCCTCTTGTACCGTTACATAATATTTAAAATAATAGATCGCTGCACCGTCACGTATCGAATTGAAGAATATAACCGAGATTCCGGCTCCTAAAAGAATAAACCAAGGACGATTGTGCCATAAATCTTTAAAATCGTCTTTCAACGAAGTTTTTTCCACTACCGGTTTTATCCGTTCTTTTGTCCAACGGAAGCAGAGGTAGAACAAAATCACGGCGATAATGGCAAACACAACCGCTGCATATTGCCATCCGGCAGCCAAGTTCACACCGGAATTACCCATTTTACTGAAAAGATCGACCAATGGTTCGGCCGCTCCCAAAACGAGCAAACTACCGCCGAAAGCAAAAGTCATACGATAAGTAGCCAATGATGTCCGTTCTTTTCCATTGTCTGTCATCACGCCCAACAAAGATGCATAAGGCACATTGATCAACGAATAGATCATCATCATTAACGAATAGGTGATATATGCATATGCAATCTTACCTGATTCGCTCAAATTGGGAGTCGAGAACATAAGTACGCCGAAAATACCGAAAGGTATCATCATCCAGAGTAAATACGGGCGGAATTTTCCCCAACGGGTTTGAGTGCGGTCTCCCAATATTCCTACAAACGGGTCGAAAATCGCATCCCAAATACGGGTTATCAAAAACATCGTACCGACCACGACTGCAGAAATACCGAATATATCGGTATAAAAAAACATTAAATACATGGTAAACAGTTTCCAAAACATCGATGACGCCGCATCGCCGAAACCATAACCGATTTTCTCTTTCAAAGAAACTTTGTGTGTCTCCATAGCTTTATCCTCATTAATATTTTAAAAGAAATTTTGTTATTTCAAGATTTTATACACCGAATAGTGACCCATGGCATCATGGGATATAATTACATAAATCCCCGAAAGGTAATCATTCATATCGATATTTACCGAAGATTGAGTAACTTTTTTTCAATACAAACTTTTCCGGTTATGCCAGTTATCGAAATATAATTTGTGCCTTTAAGGTTATAAAGAGATAATATTGAAGCTTTCGAGTATAAAATTTGCAAATTAATTTCAGGCGAATTTACATCTGCAACACGAAAATATTTATCACATTTTCATCACTCCATATAGTATCTGACGTTAAATTTTATTAGAGTATCCAAATCTTGTGCTATCTTCAAAAGAGCTATCATCTCCCATAAAACAAATTGAATTTCTTAAATGAAAAACGACATTACCAAAACACTTGTACAGAGTTTTTTCTTTGCCACGATATTTATCTTAAATTTTTCAACAAATATATCTTGAATCTTTTTTCAAGCATAAAAAAATATTGCAGAAAAATAACAATATAAAACAATCTACAATTTACAACGAACTTAACAATATTGCATAAACATCCTGTTATAAGAGACTTATAAAAACCGACATTATTCTTGATAAGATGAGAGCAGAAAAGGCCAGACTCTGTGACAAAAAATAACAAAAAACCGACAGCTATGCAATGTAGTAAAAATCGGCGAAAAAGATTCTAATTCGGTGGTCCACATTGTATGTCTCCATAGCTTTATCCTCATTGATATTTTAAAAGGGATTTCTTTATTTCAAGATTTTATACACCGAATAGTGGCCCATGTCATCATGGGACATAATTACATAAATCCCCGGAAGGCAATCATTCATATCGATATTTACCGAAGATTGAGTAACCTTTTTTTCAATACAAACTTTTCCGGTCATATCCGTTACCGAAATATAATTTGTGCCTTTAAGATTATAAAGAGATAATATACCTGAAGCTTTCGACCACGAAATCTGCAAATTATCTACTTTTTCGGGAATTATCGATGTCGATAATTCTGCGGGTGCAAAGGTTACCTTAAATTTTCCCCCTTGATCCGGAGCTATAAAAAGCGTACGGTCTGCAGAATCGAATGTAGCAAACGGCTGTCCGTCCAAGGAAACTTCCGAGATTTTCAACTTATCACTTCCTCCCATCAATAAGGGATTCAACGTTATTTCACGAGCTTCAGATTCTGGAGAAAATTTATAATACAGCGTTACCGGCTGTTTCAAATAATAAAGGCTGCTATATAAATAAGCATAATATCCTGTTTCGATCGAATGATAACTGCCTTTGTAATCGTCGCCTTTCGTTCCATTCAGCACCTGCGTACCGGTCTTATCCAACAAATAAAATATTTCTCCGTCGACAGGGTCGACAAAATGGTTCATAAAAAAAGAGAGCGATTCGTCGGCCATTCGCAGATAAGTCTCATTACCGGTCATATAATACCCCAGCATCGAAGCCGTAAACCCTTGTTCAAGCGTCCAATAATCTTTCGTATCGCCTTTGTCCCCTGCCCACTCGCCGGTCAATACGTTTATTTCATTAAACGGTCCGCCATTTTCATGGTCCCAAATCGACACATCTCCATTTTTATAGGTCCATGCTTCGTCCAATATCCGCAGAGCAGCCTCTTTGTATTCATTCCGGGAGACGTCACAAAGATAGGCTCTTCCCAGACACCATGCGGTTTTCAAAAAATGTCCGACACTACCGGTTTTAGAAGCGTTCAAATTAACGGTCCAGTCCGTAGAAAAGATCTCGGGGAAAAGAGCCTTGACCGAAGGATTATCCATCTCTGGAATAAACCGGTCGACAATTATATCGGCCAACTCCAGAAAGCGGTTTTTATACTCGGGCTTCTCTGTTGTCAAAAAACTCAGTTCGGCATTGGTTGTGATCGCATCGACAATAGGGGTAAACCCCTTTTCCCGTTTATTTGACCAATCCAAATCTGCATACGTATAATATCCCTTGTAAGCCGGGCGGTCATCCCACATATTTTCATACAAAGAGCGAATCCCCTTATCCATGAAAGTCGCAGCTCTGTCATCTCGGGTAACCTCATAGTTGGCAATGACACCGACCAATCCGTAATGTTGTTGGAAACTCCATTTCTGATTAAGGTCTGGGGCCCAGTTCTGCGTAACATCGATTGTCCCGTCGCTTTTTGCCACACAATACCAACCGTCATTTTCGGCATCCCAACCATAATCATACAAAAAATCGAGAGCACTTTTGGCATATTCAAGATATTTCTCGTCGCCTGTCAACATAAATGCACGCGAAAAGCCATACCCATGGCGGCTTTGTACGATAAAAGATTTCCTTTTATACGGTATTTTTTCATATCCCTGACGCTGAGGTACCAAAGTCGTAACATTACCCTGACGATCTACGTTTGAGAAAAAACCGCCATACTCCGGATCAAACGCATTTTTGATCCAGAAATCGGCATTTTGTCGCACGTACTCGATATTTCGCTCCGGATGAAGAATATACTCACTCTTAACGTCATACTGCGATACGGCTAAAAAAACAGGAGAAAAAAGCGAAACAACGACAAATATTATATTTCTCATACAAAATCTATTTACCATCAATCCCCGGCGAGTACCCCTTCCAATTTATATACCCAAGCATAAGAGCAAGGCATTGTGAGAATATCTAATCTCGGCGGAACAATAACGATCGAATCGCCATCGGTAGAATATTGTATTTCGCCATCCATACCCAACATCGTGACTTTCTGCACTTTCCCTATTCCTTTTACAGTAAAAGGTTTGCCACTCCATCGGGTAACGATCGCATATAAATCATCGCCTTTACGAGTAAAACGGACATCAGGTTCTTGATTATCGCTACTTCCTTTCCACTTGCGAGTTGCATAAATAGCCTCTCCATTTACCCGAAGCCACGCTCCTATCTCGGCAAGGCGCTGTTGCATAATAACCGGAATACGGCCATCGGATGTAGGCCCTACATTCAACAACAAATTTCCGCCACGAGAAACTTTATCGATGAGAATATGTATCAACTCTTCTGTCGAAGAATAATCTTCAAGATTCTCATTCCGGTTATATCCGAACGAGCCGGCAATGCCCCGACACTCTTCCCACGGATGTGTGAATACGGCATCTTTAGAATCATCATCATGGATAAGGTCATACTCTGTCGTATAAAAACTGCCATGCTTGCTCCGTGTCTCTTCACCCCAACGGTCATTCACGACAACCGTCTCCGATACGGGAGACTCGTTATACAACCAGGCCAGAAACTCTTCGCTTCTCCACATACGGCTGGGATGTTCCCACTCTCCGTCGGCCCAAACGACATCGGGTTTATATTTCACGACGAGATCTTTCAATTGTGGCAACATGTGTTCATCGACATATCGGTGTATATCGGTATGATACAACGGGTGATGCCATTCATATAAAGAGTAATAAAATCCCATACGGATGCCCTTCTGCCGAACAGCATCGGACAACTCTTTGCAAATATCCCGATGCGGGCCGATATCGACACTGTTCCAGTTAACACTCTGAGCACTTGGCCACAACGCAAAACCTTCATGATGTTTCGATGTCAATACGACATATTTGGCTCCCGAGTTATAAAAAATATCCGCCCATTGCGAAGGGTCGAACATTTCGGCTTTAAACGCTCCGGCAAAGTCCTGATATTTAAAATTCGGGCCATAGGTTTCTTTATGATGTTTCCGGAATAATCCGCCATCTTTATCTTCCGGGTTCAACCGGTACCAGTACCATTCGGCATATTTTGAATAGACATCGCCGGTATTCGGCGCCCAAGAGGGTACGGAATATACTCCCCAATGAACAAAAATACCGAATTTGGCATCTAAAAACCATTCGGGGACAGGACGCTTATCTAAAGATTTCCAATTAGCGTCATAATTCTCCGCGATAAGCGAGCTCAAGCATAGCCACAATATAAACGGCAATATTATTTTTCTCATAACGTACAATTAATTAGCAATATCTTTTATCTCCCATCGACTCAACGGGATATTTTTACTCAAATCACAATCCATACTCCCCCCGGGAAGCAAGAATACCGTAAAATCTGCGCTCGCTCCGGCATCTATATGGCTCTCAAAACCTATTCTAATGGTCCCCGGATTGGCTGCATCATAACTGTTTTCTGAACGGGTACTCCACGTCTTCATGGTTACCGGATATTTAGAAACGACCTTGACAGCGAGCTGCTTTCCATCCTTTTCCAAGACGATCTCATCCTTCCCTATATGTTTCACCTCTGCCGGTGTCAACAAGGTCCATCTTACAGTGTGCGATCTGTCCGACAACGCAACGACCTCATCCCTGACCATGACATATTTTTTATCGACAAGGGCTATTCCCCGACGACAAGAAGACAAGCTTTCCTTAAAAACCGGAGATAAATCACATATGGCCGACATAAAACTTTCATGTTCAGAGATTCCCAGAATAGGGACATAGCCTGAAGCACAATGCAGCTTACCGTCAACGGTTAAAGTATTATGGGCAAAATTATTGTATCTGAACACTTTCCATCGGTCTGATTGCTGATCGTTTACCCAGATATTCAATTTTTGAGACTCCAAAGATTCATAATTTTGACGTCCGAAATCCATGGCCCAACGCACCCCGTCGGCCTCCATGACAAACGACCCGGCATCCATATGCGCATGATTGCTCGATGCCGTTCCTCCTTTAAAACCCACATACAAGGCATCCGGTGACTTCCACGATGACCGCATCAAAACCACAGGGGTAATTCCGCGACCGCACCACAATAGCCTCTGCGGAGGAACAATTTCGTGAATATCCGTCTTTGCTCCCCAAATCATTACGGCAGGCAGAAGACGATTTTTGAGATAATTTTCACGGTACTTATCACTCAAGAAATTCTTTTCTACCCACAACAATGACGGATCGTTCATTTTATCGGCAAACCAGAACATGGCAGGTGTCAGCCCATATTCACTGCCACAATCGGCATAATTGAAACTGTCTCCTTTGATTCCGGTCATATTCTCATAATATCCGGCAGTGTTCATAAACCCGTTATGTGCTTCGCCAAGAGAGTTTTCGCCAAAAACTTTTTGCAAGGCATCCAGCAACAACACATTGAACGTTGTACCATACTCCCAATAGGCATAACCTTCAGGATAGGCTCCATCCGGCTCATACTCGTTCATCGGCAACTGCAATGCATCTACCGAACGGGAGACAACATTTCGGCACCAATCGCTATCTTCCTCATACACGGCAAGGGCGCCAAACGTCATTCCGGCATTGCATACCTGATTCCAATTATGATTTACATTCAAAAACCAATTGTATTCTGAATTGTATGAAGGCTTCAATCCCTTTTCGACAATAGCTTCCCGAATGATTTTTTTCGATTTTTCCGGAAGTCGGTCAAAGAGCCAATCATACCCGATCGACATTCCTAAAGTCATCTCCGCCACATCCAGAAAATGAGAAGGATTCCAATCTGTAAACCGGGCGACATTTACCATTTCCTTTTCTGCCCGAAACAAATACTTCTCATTCTCCGTCATTCGATATGCATACGACAGAAAGAAGATACGTCGCAACGACTCTCGCGATACGGCAAGCAATCGTATCCCGACTTTCTCTCTCTTCAATAGAGGTAAAGTCGTTATCCGGTCACACTCGGACAAAATATCATGATGCAATCGTTGCCAGATTTCCGAGGAGGCAATATGATCGAGAAGTTTTTTCTCTTCACCGCCCTTCAAAAGAAGACGAGGATGGGGTACAGAACAATCGGACAGTATCTTTGTCTCCGGTCGGCACCATACATGACCGGCAACAATATTAAAAAGTAATACCAATATCAGTGAGAATTTTTTCATGGGTATCTTTTCGTTTCATTTATTATTTGCGACTCTTCTCAAAATTTTTATACCGTAAAAGAGCTTCTATATAATAATAGTCTCCATAGGTCAACGGTGCATCGATCTCTGAATTGGCAGGCATGTTTCCCACGCCATGTTTCAATATAAAACAAGCATTTGTTCCGGGTTTGGCCGTATAGGTATCTGACGCCAACACTTTTAATTGCTTTTCTGCTATCGAATAATATTCTTCGGCCTGTTCTGTATCAGCATAAGCACACAACTCCAACAAGGCCGAAGCAATCACCGCTGCCGTAGAACTGTCTCGAAAATCATCCGGTATATTGGGCGAGTCAAAATCCCAATATGGGATCTTATCTTCAGGCAAGCGGGGATGATCCAAAATAAACCG
>CASFRL010000003.1 GCA_949297285.1 uncultured Bacteroidales bacterium | reverse complement strand
GAAACTCGGGAGAAAATAGATGATAAAACGATGTTGCCTGTCTATGGAGTTAGTATTGATATCTACAAATACTTTTTCAAGAAGAAATTTCTTGTGAAGTTATCAGCCCAACCGTTATTCTCCAAATTAAGGAATTGGGAAATAAATAAAAGGGATTATATCTCATACAATAGATATAAAACTCCTCAAACGAATTTCAGATTTAGTTTAAGTTACAATTTTAATTCAGGGAAAAATATTACTGTCAAACAAGTGGAATCCATTCAGTCCATCGAAGAAAGAGTTGAAAAGAAGTAAAAAATTGGTCAAATCTTCTCTAAAAATGCTCCGAGCAGATCGATACCGCGCTTAAAATCCCCATTCAGGCTATAAACCGACAAACGATAACGAAGTGGAAAGTCGTAAATATATATTTCCTATTGATCAAAGTCGACAGCGAGTGTTGTAATAATCGTTTGATCCTCCTTCGCACTTTTACCCTGCAATTGAATTGGGATTTGAGACGGCCGGTCTTGTCAAAAACGAACACAGTACCTTTTTGGTCGATCGTAACCATCAGACTGTCTATACGGCAAGAATCTCAGCACATCTGACAACAACACGGTGCTGTCCGTTTATAAGGGAATGTATTCTATATCTACAACATCCGTTAATGGGAAGGGCCTCTTCTCTTATTTTCCCAACGGATTCATCGCCATGAGATATTTCTCATAGGTTGGTTCGTTCGATGTCGTCCGATTGATTAGATTTCGAGGAACTATTCCCACAATTCTCCAATGCAAGGAGAAGGGAAAACAAGCAGAGAATATATACAACCTATTTATAAAACAACAATCAAAAAATCAAACAAACTACTGCATCTTCGACACTCAATGAAATTATAATTTTTACCATTTAACCACAATTGAAATTAAAATAATTACAAATCATATCATCTATCTGAACAGCGATAGGTTCAACGACTTTTCCAAAGCTATTAGCTATTATTCCCTTTTCCCGTCAAATCTGCACGACACAATGCAGGCGATTCCGCGATCTATTCAACGACATCTACGATTTAAGTTTTCTGATCCTGTTAGAAAACCCGCCCCCTTTCGGTAGAATATAACGGTAAACATATTTCGTTGTTTATCAATATAATACTCCACCATGTGCCATCATTCTACCCCATCACACATCCATCCTTTCAACCTTGGATGCCGTATATTATAATACATCACAACACCCAACCCCAATAATCTTGATTATCACTTTCGATATATCAAAAATTTTATTACCTTAGTAAGAATAAACCATGCTATTGAAAACACACCCTTCTCTTATGCGCCCTTAATAACCTTTTGAAAGTATTTACCACTAAAATTTGTTTAAGATTTATGAAGACCCTGACTGTTTCTGCCGTCTTTATTGTGACCTTGCTACTCGGATCCTGCAATCGCAATGCAGATATTACCAATTCATCGAGCGATTACTCCATGGACACCATTGTATGTGCTTCCACCTCCGATACGCCGTTGGATTCCATAATAGCCAAGATCGAATACATTAAATTGAAGAGTACGGAAGAACATCCGGTAGGCGAAATAGACAATCTTCTTATTACACCCGAACATATTATTGTTGCGGATCGTCATCTGGCTAAGTCCATTTTCATATTCGATCGTCAAGGGAAAATTCAAACGGTAATCAGCCGTCATGGACGAGGACCCCAAGAATATCTTTCCATATCCGACGTTGTTCTGACTCCTGATCAGAAACGAATTGCCGTTTTAGATAATTACGGCAAAAAGATATTATATTTCGATTTGGCTGGGAATTTTTTGTTTCATAAGGACACTCCATTTTATCCGATATTTTTTAAATACCTCGATGATGAGAATATGTTAATGGTGACGTATGGTTTGGGAGCTGATGATCCGGGATTGGTATCTTACCCCCACAACAATGATCTTCTTTATTGCACAGACACAACGATGCAGATCAAAAAAAGTTTTATGCCGAATCAATTCAGCAAAGAGTTTGGTGCCTCATGTACTCCAAAAGTAAAGCAATTCAATAGTCGAGTCTTTGCATCGCACATTTATTCTGATACGATCTATCAGGTCACTCCGGAGAGGATGATCCCCAAATATTGGATCGACTTGAGCCCGGTCGATGGAATCGCAAATTTTTGGAAAGAAATGACTCCGGAAAAGCATGAAACGATACTCAACGAAATTTTTTTTAACGGCGATTTTTTAGAGAACGACCATTTTGCCATTTTCCGACCTTTTGGAGACATCCCTAATATTTTGTTCTCGAAAGAGACGAAAAAATGCTATTATTTAGGCAAAAGCTCCTCTTCAGTTCTTGGAATTTATGTAGGATCTGTCCGTTTTGCTTATAAGGATCAATTTATTACTGTTGTACCAGCCTTTGAGTTGTGTGGTGGACCTAAAATACGTAATGCGGATCAAAAATACCAAAAGTTAGAGGAAGAGATAAAAACAG
>CASFRL010000002.1 GCA_949297285.1 uncultured Bacteroidales bacterium | reverse complement strand
ACAATACCTCCTTTCCATTCCCATTTTTCACTGACACCTTCTACGAAATAATTCAGCTGTATCGGACGTGCCGTATTATCTGAAACATATCCCACAATGCGTATCGCTCCGGCACCATCTGACATAGTCGGGAAATATATTTTTGCCATCTCGGCCTGATTATTGCCCAGCGACAATGTCGGATTATTATTGTGCAAACATATCGAAGATTCCCAGAAAGGCGGGAATGTACGATCTGCAATCACAAATTTATAAAATCCGATATTATTCTTTTCCTGCAACTCTTCATTCATCACCAGATCGGATGTCGACCACGTTGTAAAATCTACATCTATACTATGAACCGGAGTACCCCAATAGGTCCCGTCAGGATCGTAATTTTCAGTGGAATTAGTAGGCCCTGCTTGAGCCCATGCGCCATTCGACATAAAGGTCAACAGACCTGCAATCAAAAGTAAACGTTGTTTTTTCATAAGGTAATTTTTTATGTGTAACTATTTAAAAAGAGGGAACTCTTTTTCTATTTCACTTGTAAAATTATCCCGAAAGGATATCTTTTATTTGACTTATTAAGCAATTATGTAGCTCTTTTCGGCAAAAACAGAAAAACCTTATCTAATCCCGACAAAAAGGGTTCTGAAATTGCCTTATAAACGTTTTTTCATCTTCGCAAGAAAGGCCGACGGGGTATCTCCAAATTCTGCTTTGAAGGCTTTTGTAAAGTAAGATGCCGATTCAATGCCTATCATCTGAGGAATCTCTTTGATCGCAAGATTCTCCTCAACCATCAACCGGGCAGCATACCGCATTTTATAGCTCCGAATAAACTCTACTATCGATTTTCCGGTATTTGCTTTTACCAATGAGAACAATTTTCGGCGACTCATCATCATCTCCTGCGCAATATCCTCGACATTCACATCACGAGATGCAATTTCCCGTTTCAATATTCCTGTCAATTTTTCCATAAAATCATTGCCGGCCTTATTTTTCGTATGTTCCCCCATATCGATAAAGTAATTTTCGGCATAATGACGGCGGAAACGGTCTCGCAAAGCCAGCAAATTGGTTAAAGTCGTCAGCAGCAATTTAAAATTCAGCGGTTTTTCGACATACGCCTCTGCTCCTGAAGCCGATCCCTCAAGACGGTTTTCAGCACCGCTTCTTACCGTCATCAACACAAAAGGTATGTGAGACCACTTCTCGCTCTTTTTCACCTCTTTGCATAATTCTATCCCATTCATCAAAGGCATCATCCAATCGCACAAAATGAGATCGACATCTTTTGTCTCCAATACGCCAAGCGCTTCTCGTCCGTTACTTGCGATAAGCACGTCGAAAGAGGAAGATAAACGGTGTTCTATCATCGTCCGTAAATCTTCATTATCTTCTACCAAGAGTAAAGTTCTTTTATCGGAAGTCCTATAATCTAAGGCAAAATCCGAAACAGGCTCTGCCGAAACAGGAGCAGGCAAAATGATCTCTTCTGTCACGCCATCAGTTTGCTCTGCCAGGCTGCACTCTTCTTCCTCTTTCATCGGCAGACCCACCAAAATATCCGTACCTTTACCCCGTTCGCTCGATATCGTGATAAAACCTTCATGCAGCAAAACCAATGACCGCACAAGGGCTAAACCGATGCCCGATCCCAAGTGCTCTTCGCCATCTTCATCATCTACCCGATAAAATCGATCGAACACTTTAGATATAGAATCGGCCGAAATGCCGATTCCGGTATCTTTGACCACAAAACCGAAATAGCGTTTGTCTTCTTCGATCTTACCTTCGGTATGGCTCTCGGCATACTCGGTCTCAAACTTCCGGACATCACTATATGTCTCCATGCTCACCCGACCGCCTGCCGATGTATATTTCACTGCATTATCCAATAAATTCAAGACAATCTTCTCGACCATTTGATAATCGAACAAAAGGTCGTCCGAGACCGATGCGCTCGTTATAATACGGAACACGATCTCTTTTTTTATGGCATATTCTCTCAACTCCGAGGCACAACTATGCACCAAGGCATTCAAATTGCCTTTTGCAAGTTTGACACTCATCATCTTGTTCTCTACCGTCCTGAAATCGATCACCTCATTTACCAGTTTCAACAAACGGGTAGAGTTACTCTTCAACGCCTGCATATAGCCTTCAGGAATATTCAACTCATCCTGCTCCATGCTGTCGATAGTTCCCAAAATCATCGTCAACGGCGTTTTGAAATCGTGCGTAATATTGGTAAAAAAGCGCAACCGTGCCTGATGATTTTCTTCTTGGTCTCGTTTCCGGCATGCAGCCAAATAAATTTCATTCTCCAGTTTATGATTCCGCAACCGATTTCTGTAATAGAGATATAACGCCAACAGCAATAAGCCGGCATAAAGAGTATATGCCCACCAACTCGCCCACGGAGCAGCCTTTACGACAAAAGTTATCGAAAACGGATCTCCCCACACGCCGTCATTATTTGAAGCCATCGCCTCAAACACATATTTACCTGCCGGCAATTTAGGATAAGAGATATACCTGCGCAGGGCATCTACCTCTATCCACTCATCGTTATATCCCTTAAGTCGGTATTTATATCTGTTTTTCAACGGCAATACATAGTTTGTAGAGGATAACTCAATAGAAACATTGTTCTGATTGTAAGATAACTCTACATTCTCGCCTTTGGATAATTGCGAAACTACCGTATAAAAAGAGGAGTCGTTAAAAACAGACTGATTGTTGAGTTGAAAATCGGCAATCAATACCCTTGACTTGAAATTATTGACATGCACTTTATCCGGATCGACGCAAGTAAATCCCTCGGTTCCGCCAAAATAGATTTTACCATCGACATCGGAATACACGGCATGGGGGTAAAATACCAAGCCTTGAATGGCATCGTTATTATCATACCGCAAAAAAGTATGCTTTTGTTGGTCAAACCTAAACAATCCGGAATTGCATCCCAGCCAGATATTTCCTTGTTTATCGGCCGAGATACTGTTTATCGTTATCATCCCGAATTTCAATATTGCATCGTAAACCGTATAATTCCCGGTCGCCACATGATACTGCACCAGCCCTTTGTTCTGAGTCCCTATCCACAGCGAACCGCTCCGATCGTCGAAAAACAACGAACGGATATTGTATGAACCCTCTTCCGAAATCGGAATCATCTCACTTTTCCGCTTGCGAATATCGAAGCGGAATATATCATCGTAAGATGCCAGCCACAAATATCCATCCCGGCTGCGGCACATATCGATAATACGTTTGTTTTCATATCCGATATTCTCTTTTCCCAGAAAATAATGATTCGAATGGTCTCCATGGAACGGGAAATAGGTCAGCATCGTGCCGCTTACCTGATATACCACCCACATACCGGAATCGGCTTCGGCAACTATCTTACTGATCTCATTCGACAAGATTCTCCGATCCGTAGAGTTGCTGTTGTAGTTTTTAAATATACCGCTTCGCGTATTCAGGCAATCTATTCCTCCACGATACATCCCTATCCATAAATTGCCCGACTTGTCGGCCAATAATGTCTTTACATAATCGTAATTCAAACTGTTACTTCCCGACCGATGACTATAAACATGTTCGATCCCTTTATTACGGTCATAAAAATAGAGACCTCCGCCTTCTGTACCCAACCATAAGCGGTCGCCCTGACGGACAAAAGCGCTGATGGGACGGGGGGTAAACCCATACTGGCCTAATGTGTGAGTATCGAATCCGGTCGTCTCATTCAAAGCCAAATAACTAATGCCACCCGAATAGGTTCCTATCCACAAATTGTCCTGCTCATCGCCGGCAATCGTCCACACCGAATTGTTTACAATGCTGAAAGGATCTTTTATATTTCGAGTAAACAGTTTATAATCTTCTGTTTTGGGATCGAACAGGTACAATCCCTGCTGAGTTCCTATCCATATACGATTTTGCTTATCTACATAAAAGCATTTAGCCGGGAGTTTGTTTTCTGCTTCTTGTAATAGGAAATCATATCTTTTTACGATTTGCTTACTTTGCACATCCAAGACAAACAGACCTTTCGTCTCTGACAATACCCACAAATATCCATCAATAAAGTGAGCTGCCATAACCCGAGTCTTTTCAGGGAACGTATAAACGACATCTATTTCCCGGTTATAGCCTTTGATACAAAAAAGTTTTCCCCGATCTGTCCCTATATAAACATCTTTACTATCGGGTGACGAACATAACACACTGTTCATATAGGTGCTTTCGTTATCGATCATATCAAAATGGGTATAGTCTCCCGTCTCCGGATTGTATAAGCCCAATTCATCGCCCGTAAACCACAATGAGCCGAACCCATCCTCATAAATACGGGTTACTGCGCCAGAATAGATTCTCTCGAATATATCGGAATGTTCATTATACAAAAATACTCCTTTAGATGTCGCCAGATACAGATGCTGTTTGGAGTCTGAAAAAACAGACTGGTAATAAACCGACGAAGAAAAGTCGTTGCGATCCGTTATCCGCTTCGAATATCGTTTAAAATTAAAACCGTCGAAATGGAACAATTCATCGGCCGTTACAATCCAAATAAATCCATTTTTATCCTGAATAATCGATTTTATACCGTCATATCCCAAACCGCCTGAAGGAGACATGGTCCTGAATTTATATTCACGGCTGTCTTCTGCATGCATGCACACAAAGCTTAAAAGCCCCCATAAAATGAGGATGAATACTTTTATACGACACGACAGTATATTTCGACCCATAATTCAGTAAATTATTATCTTCTTTTAAAACTATTCGATAATCAATCGAACCACTCCTGTATCGATTTTTTTGTTCAACTTTATCGCGATTCTCGTCATCTCCGGTCCGTTTTCTTGAAGTTGTTCAGAGGATACTGAGAATCCGCAATTTTCAGGAGTTTCGACTCGTACTTTTACTTGTTCGGTTTTACCTTTTATCTCAATGCAATCATCGCCTTTCAACGACCATTGCCCAAATGTTATCAACGCCGATTCATACGTCCGTGGCGTTTCGCAGTCGATACGATCTTCAACGACTAAAGAGCCTTTTCCCGCGCGGCTATATGCAAAAGAGCGGGTTAACTTCCGCAAACCGTCGACCGGATAGGCCGAGGTCAGGTCTAAGACAAAAGCATCTTTTTTATCGGTAAAGTCCGTTTCCAATATTCGGGCGTAAGCCTCCTCGCCGGCACGCTGACACACCCCGTCGATATATGGGACAGGATGCCCGTAGGATGATAATGTCTTAAACGTATAGCGTTTGTCCGTCCACATATCTCCTGCATAATTATAGGGGCCTCCCGCATCGCCGATCAACATTTCTTCCCCCTTTACCACAACAAAAGTTCCTAAATCGTTATGATTATGATTTTCTGCATTATTTCCGCCTTTCAAGGCTACGGAGATGGTTTGTTCAGGTTTAGGATGCCTTGCTATAAGTACACCTGCCCGGTCGAAATATTGACGTAGCAAATCTACTTTTGTATCACTGCTTTTCTCTGCTGCACAAGATGCCGTATTGGGAAAACTTCGCATGACTACGGGAGCAAAAATAGGTTCTATTTCTTTTTCGACAAAGGGTTCCTTCTCATATTTTTTCAAGCCCAACCCCAAATTTTGGTTACAATACCATAATATATAAGGCATTACACTGGTTCCTATTTTACAGTCTGCAAATGCCGGATACACCCCGTTCTGTATTTCGAAATTTACTCCGTACATGGCGATTTTCCTTATCTTATCATCTTTGAAGAGATCGATCTTTCCCCCGGTACTTTGGTATAACTCCTCTCTCAGTACGATATAGTTCGAAAATCCATAATTAAAATATCCCAGTCCTTCGGTACAATAGCCATCGTCGGTAAATCCTAAAATACTGTTGCGCGAATAATATTCTGCGGCGGCGACATAATATGCCCGTTCATACACATCTTTTATCAGGAACAAGGCGGCCCCCGTTACGCCATTCAGGCAAACCGAGTTCCAGTTATCGGTACGGTGAATCCATGTATTGTTCCCTTCTCCGGTCTCCAACGTTTCTCTCGTAGGGTCAAATACCCGGGAATAAACCGAATCGACAACGGCACTTTTTACATCCGAAGAGAGTTTATCATCGAGCATATAAAGTACTTGTCCCAGATCTTGGGCAAAAAGAGACGCGACCAAATCGACGTGATAACGCCGTCCGTAAAAATTATCCAGGTTGCGGTCGTGCGCTGGCAATACCCACGAACGGTGCGAAATCAATTCCCGCAAAGTATATTCTATTGCCGGAATATATTTCCCGTTATTTTCGATGCATTCGGCCCAAACGAGATAAAACAGACGACTTTTACGTCGATTTATCATTTTCTCGCCGGGGGGACGTACTCCGTTACGCGAAAACTCGAGATAGGCTTCATCATCCCATTCGGGCATGGCCGAATCTTTTATTTTTTCTGCTTTGGACAGTATCGACTCCGCATCATATTTCTTTGCAAAATTTTTCCAAGCGTCTCTGTCCCGATAAGTGGGGCCAAAGGCTTTCGGCTCTTGCGGCAGCATTTTGGCAATCTCTTGAATGCGGCCTTCCATCTTTTGGCTAAAAGGTTCCATGACAGGAACATGAGCCATGGATACCCCTCCCCAAAGCAAAAAGCCCAATATAAAAACAATGTGTCTCATCCGATTCAGATTTTATTTTTTCTCTTTATTGTCGAGATAAATCATAATTTCTTTGCCCGTAAGCATAAAGGCTCCTGCGCCATACACTTCGGTCATGTCTTTTGTAACTTTCTGCGGATCGGCGCCTACCGGTTGTACCCATCCCAACATACCATTCGGATGCACCGAGGAAACCAATGCCTCCCAACCTCTGCGGGCATACGGTAAATAAATATCCTCATCTAACAAACCGTAATTTATCCCCCACCATAAAGCGAATGTAAAAAATCCCGTAGAACTTGTTTCCGGAGAAGGATAAGATGCCGGATCGAGAAGACTGGCATGCCAATATCCATCATTGTTCTGAAAAGTAACAATACGTGCCATCATTTCCTGAAACAATTCTATATAACGGTCTCGTGATGCAAAACTTTCGGGCAACTGAGGGATGAGTAAAGAGAGCCCTCCGATAGCCCACGCATTTCCTCTACCCCAGAAAACCTTAGCCCCATTTTTTTCGCGTTTTCCAAAATAACTCGAATCCCGATAAAATAATTTCTCTTTTTTATCGAAAAGGAATCGATAGGTCGTCCAATATTCCCTATCCATAAATTCACGTAACTGAGGGTTGCATGTTATATTTGCAAAGGTCGCAAATACCGGTGGAGCCATATACAAGGCATCACACCACGACCACCGGTCTTTTGCATGAGGGGTATCGATATAAAGGCCCGAGGGCGACGGATTATTCATGATAAACTCTAACCGAGAAACAGTCGAGTGGATAATATCATCATCTTGCCGTTTCATATAAAGCTGTGCATACATCAATGCAACCGCCAAATCGTCGGCAAAATAGATGCGATTGGCATTACTTGACAATTGATACCGGTTCCGTTCGCAAATCGACTCATACCAATCGATAAACTCTTTATTCCCGTCAAACTCTGCCCAAGAAGACAATGCCGAAAGGAAAACGCCGTTTTCCCAACTCAAGTCGCCATTCGATTTCCAATAGCGGTTCTTATCCATATCCGGATAAGCCTCTATCTGCCATGCCGCTACATCGGTAACCACTTGTTTAACATCGGTTTTATTTAATTGGGCAGAATATTTTTTCGCTTCTGCCGGGAATAACCATATTACCCAAATAGATAAAAATAATATACTCAATCGTCCCATAATCAAATAATTTCAAAAAATAGTTTATCACATACTACAATGCTAAGAAACGGGTATGCAATAGATGAGCAATACCGTTGGTCGGTCTCAAATTAGTTGTATGACATTTGCTGTAATTCACCGTTCCATCCTTATTGACATATCCGGCTTGCATGGCATTCAAGTCTTGGCTCGATGTGGGAGGATTGGGATAAAGCCGCAACCGTATCGACAATACCCCGTTACAGGTAAGCACATCTATCGGAGTAGTCGTCAGATCGGCCGAATGATATAATCCCGGCAGCGTATACCCCTTCAACATGGTTTCCAATTCCGATTTAGGGACAGATGCCACCGATGCATATTTCTTTGCGGTCAACCAACTGGCAAATTCGACATCATCCAATAAGAAATAGGTCATGTTATCGGTTTCATAAAACTCTTGCATCTCTGCCCGGTTTATCGCTTCATACATCAATACCAGATCTGTATTACTACGACTGCGGATAAACTCATAGCATGTCATGTTCAGCTCGGTTGTTACCGGAGCAGCCTCATTTTCGTAGTTAAACTGATAATCCAACCCGAAAAGAGTACAAGAAGACAAACTAACGATCATCGAAATGACCAACAGATATATTGTATATTTCATAACTCTTATCATAATTTTTTTCATTTATAAAAAACAACATCAATAATTACCCGTCTGTACCAGTTTATCATTTTCATTTAATATGTCTTGAGAAACAGGCCAGTACTTCTGCCAGTCTTCGGTATATTTGATAAATCCCTGACCGCCATAAGTGGTGATATATCCATCATAGAACGCATTCATCACCGACTCTAAACGGCCTGTCCGCATAAGGTCAAACCACCGTTTTCCCTCGCCATACAATTCGAATTGTCTTTCTTGAAGAATATCATCTTCTATTTTAGCCCAATCTACGCCGGCCTCTCCCGTGTAATCGGCCAAGGTTTTTTCCGGAAGTCCGGCTCTAATCCTTACTTTATTCATTTCAGAGATGGCATTTTCGTATTCACCATTCCGGTTCAAAGCCTCTGCCCTTAACAAAACGACATCTGCCAAACGGTAAATAGGAATGTAACATTCTCTATAACTTGTCTCTCCGAGCCGTTCTCCGGGCGACCATTTCCACATCTGGCAACCTGTCGGGATACGAACAATATGATTATCGCGATAAGAGGTTATTTTGGTAGGATCTAATGTGGCAGACAAGCGGATGTCTTCATCTTCACCACCCCACGCCTGCCATTTTTCGATAATCTCTTTTGTCGGAATCAGCAAATTACCACTGTTCACATAAGTCGTCACGATATTGTTGGCACCGTCCAACACATACGACCACTTCAAGGTCCATATATTGTCAGTAGTCTGAGGATCGGCACATACCTTATTAAAATCAGCGCCCTCCAATGTATATACATTCAAATCATACAATCTCTGGGAAAATTTAATTGCTCCGTCATAATCATGATTCCACATCGCTACTTCGGTGCAAAGCGCATAAAGGGCCCCGGGACTATACAGATAAAGTTCGGTTTGTGAGTCATCGACGAGTTTCTCTGCCAAAGAAAGGTCGGTATTGATCAATTCCATAATTTTCTCTTTAGAGGCCTGCTCAGGTTTATATACATCGCTCTTTTTCAAAACCGGCTGAGAAACGAGAGGAACATCACCCCATATCCTGTACAAATTAAAATAAGCATAAGCCCGTAAGAAATAAGCCTCTGACAACAAATGGTTGCGTGTGTTTTCGGCCATTACATTATCCATTTTCGGGATATAGTAAATTGCATAATTGGCTACGGAGATCACTTTATACCAATTATTCCAATTACAAGAAGGCAAAGCTGCCGTAAGTTTATTGAAACAGACATTCTGATAGGGGTTTGTTCCTCCCGACGACCCGATAAAATTATCAGATCTTGCTTCATACCAATTCAGAAAACCTATTTTATAAGCATCTTTCAAAGGCACATAGGCGGCATTTAAAGCTGCTCGCACATCACTTTCTGTTTTCCAGTATATCTCGGTCGATACGGTATTCAAAGGCTCTATCTCCAAAAAATCATTTAAGCAAGAAGACATCAATAAAACCAGTGAAAATATTCCAATTATTTTTTTCATAACTTCCATGTTTTAAAAGTTTAGATTAACACCCAACAACACTGACTTTGCTTTGGGATAAGAATTGTTATCATACCCGATAATATATCCCGAAGATGGGATTTCCGGGTCAAAACCAGAATAATTGGTCCAGGTAAAGAAGTCCTGCAACATAAGGTTTACCGATGCCGAACGCATCTTTATCGCTTTTGCCCATTTTTCCGGCAATTGATACTCCAGTTTAATGTTCTTCAAACGGATATATGATCCGTCTTCGATCCATAAACTGCTTGCTTTACGTGTATTATCGACCGTACTACGTGCACTCGAGGGCTGCGGATATTTGGCTATATCGCCCGGAGCTTTCCACGAATTGGCGACATTTACAGGGTTGGCCATAGTCAGAGAACTCCATTTATGATCAGACCGGATAGCTTCATAATTGTTATAAACATCTCCGCCTATCGCAAAAGAGAAGAAGGCCGACAAGGTAAAATTCTTGTATCTGAAATCGGTGCTGAAACCTCCCATAAAGTCGGGTTGTCCGCATCCGATGACTTGACGGTCGGCCTCATCGATGACGCCATCACCATTCAAGTCGTCCCACATGACATCACCGCCTTTAAAGACTTCTCCTGTCGAAGAGCCATAGCGCAACTGTTTTATTTCACCGTTATAATCCTGACCATTAAGTTGGTATTTCACAAAGCGGTCTTTTTCATCGAATATCGGAGTCAACTGTTCCCAATCTGGCGTAAATGCATTCGACTGGTCGTATGGGAAAATCATACGGGCCTTATATCCATACATTGTTCCCAAGGTATATCCGTTATCGAGAATATACACATCATTCACGATCTGTACCGATTCGCTGGGAATAGACGTTATTTTATTCTTATTTACTGCAATATTCAAGGTCGTAGACCATTCGAAATCTTTCGTGCTGATATTCTTAGTGGAAATCATAAACTCATACCCGGTATTCTTGACTCCGCCGATATTGGAATAGGAGCTGTCAAATCCCGTAGTACCCGGTAATTTCATATTGAACAAGACATTGCTTGTCCGCTTTTTATAATAATCAAAGTTAAGGTTAATGCGTCCGTTCAAGAACGAAAGGTCAATACCGATATTATGCTGTTTTGTATCTTCCCAACCCAGCAAGTCATTTTCAATCTGCGTAGGCATAAGCCCGATATAATCGACATAGGCTACCGTCGAATATTGGGACAAAGCGGCAAAATCGCCGGCCGTCTGGTTTCCGGTCTTACCGAAACTGTATCGCAATTTTGCATCACTCAAGAAGTTTTCGGACCAATCCATAAAACTCTCATCCGAGAAACGCCATCCGACCGATACCGAAGGGAAAAGTCCCCAACGGTTGGCCCGACCGAAACGGGACGACCCGTCATACCGGATATTCGAGTTGAACAGATACCGTTGTTTGTAGTTATACGAAACCCGTCCGAAAAACGACGCCATGCGGTTGGCCGTCCACGAATGTTTTGTATTTTCCATATCTACTTCTCCAAAACCTGAAGAGGTCTCGATCGCTTCTGTTATATTATCCGAAACAGCAAGATTTACATACTCCGATGTGTATTGCTGAATACTGAAACCTCCCAATGCAGAAAAAGAATGTGCATCATTGAATGTCTTGTTATAAGTCAAAATATCTTCATGCGTCCATTTTAAACTGGTAGTATGGGTATTTTTCGACGACGGTATTTGGGATGCCACTAAAATAGCCGGTTGGAAATAGCGGTAATTTTTTTGATAGAATGATGCGGCAATAGATGTACGGAATTTCAAATCTTTGAGAATCTTATATTCCATGAACGTGTTGAAATTGACATCATAATATTTATTGTCGTTCGTACATAGCATCGTATAAGCCAACGGATTGGTACGATTTGCCACTACCGGAGCATATGTGCCGTCGGGCAATATCAACGCCATACTGGCCGGTCGCGACAAAATATTGCTACGGCCTCCATAAGGTACCATCCGGTTATTCCCGGTTGCGAAAGAGAGACGCGTGCTCACCAAGAAGTTATCGGTTGCAGCATAATCGGTATTTACCCGGGAGGTAATACGTCTGTTAAATGAATTGAGTTGAATACCTTCATCGCTTAAATATCCGGCGCTCAAAAAATATTTCAGTTTCTTCTCGGCTCCCGAGATACTGGCATCGACCTGATGGGTATATGCATTCCGGAAGAGAATATCTTGATAATTGTTATCCCATGTAAACGATGGATTCAAGGTATCTCGTGCAAAAGCCGACGGTTCGCTGTTCTGCAAATAAGCCCGTAAAATTTCGTAATCGATGCCTTGTTGGCGATTCATTTGGGGTAGCTTGTGCGAGATACGCGACTGTTTTAAAGAATAGGATACCGATACCTGAGGGGTAGAAGTCGATCCCTGCCGTGTCGTGATGATAATCACGCCATTGGCCGATTTCGAACCATAAATCGCCGCAGATGCCGCGTCTTTCAATACCTCTACCGAAGCGATGTCTCGAGGATTGATATTGTCTATATTATCCATTTCCATACCATCTACGATGAAAAGCGGATTAGAACCTTCGCTGCCAATCGTAGATGCCCCACGAATACGGAAAGTAGAAGTAGCCCCCGGCTCTGAAGAGGATAATATCTCAAGCCCTGCCACTTTTCCTTGCAAGGCGGTAGCCAGAGTCATCGGGGCATTATTAATCAACTCTTTGGCTCCTACGGAGGTAATGGCCCCCGTAATATCCCGTTTTCTCATTGTCCCGTAACCGACAACCACCACTTCATCGAGGTCTTGCGATGCCTCTTTCAGTTCTACGTCAATAACGCTGCGGCCTTTGACTTCGGCCTTATAAGAGGTATATCCCGTGAACGAAAAATTCAATACGCCATCTGTCGGCACGTTGATACTATACTTTCCGTCGATATCTGTCACCGTTATCGCTTTACCGTTTACGACTTTCACGTTTACACCCGGCAACGGACCGTTATTGTCTTTTACCACGCCTTTGACCACATGTTCTTGCGCATAGAGGAATAACGAAAAAGATAAAAACATCAATAACAATGTTATCCTCGGTCTTATTATCTCATGTATAATCATCATTTTATCTGTTTATCATTATATTTAGATTCAAAAATTTTAAGTTCCCCTTTAAAAAGGGATAAAAGCGATCCCTGTAAAAGATCAAGGTTCTTCATCTTCAGGATATACCATCGACACTTTATAATTGATCGCACTGCCCGATTCAGGAGTAACTCTAAAA
Source organism: uncultured Bacteroidales bacterium (assembly GCA_949297285.1). GTDB lineage: Bacteria > Bacteroidota > Bacteroidia > Bacteroidales > Coprobacteraceae > Coprobacter. The sequence goes on along the minus strand of CASFRL010000002.1, from coordinate 2,044 downwards.
ATCACCGTATGCGAAAGATCGATATTGCCTGAGCCCGAGAAAGGTTCGAAATTCGTTTCAGAGCCGTCGTCGCAAACTTCGATGGTTGCTTTCTGCGAAGCGGCCGAAAGTTCGAGCTCGACCTGAACAGGATTTAACGGTGTACCCTCGGGGACTGTGACTACGACAGAAGAGTTATTGCTAAAATTAGGGAAGGTAACTCTCTTTGCTTCTCCGGTCTCTTCGTCTAAAAGATTGGGGAAAGTGATTGAGTACAGCTCGGCTTTCGTATAGACGTATGTCAACTCTCTAACAACGGAGTAGACCGCAACTTTTCCGCTCTCGGCACGAACTTCGAAGTCGACAGATTCGGCAGTAAAGTCCAAAGGGGTAAGACTCCCCGGCGTTACAGTTGTCCACGGAGACAATTCGATATACGGTCGTAATCCGGTCAATACCACATCGGGAGGCAGGCTCACCGTGATTACCTTATTTACCTCATCGATCACTCCCACATGCTCTACAAAAATATTCTTATCGGCATTATGATATGGCTTAAATGAAAAATAGGATATAGCTCTTAAATTCGATTTAGGATAGTCGTCTATATCCTTACTGCATCCGGTTGCCAATCCGAGAAGAAAAATTGCAGTAAAAAAAATAGCTGTTCTTTTTTTCATGAATATGATTAGATTTATATTAAAAATAAGCCGCTGAAATTCTATGACAGCACAAAAATACGTGTACAAAAATTTACAAATTTGCTCTTTTTGGCAAAAACGATGCTCTTTTTATCTTAAGGGCGATTTCGAGTGCTGCGGGATAAAAATAATAAGAAATACAGATCCTCCCAAAAGGTTTTGGGCGAACCGGTCAACCTGTGTATTCAAGAAAATAGTGTTCGCGCATCGGGCAAGGATCATTCAAAACAGACAGGCCAAACGCTTAAAAGAGATAGAGGGGGGGGGAAAAATAGGCCGATTCAAATCTCAGCACTTTAAAAAGAGATGCCGACAGCCCATACCATCTGATCGGTTCGGGTTGCACGGGCATAACATCCATGCTGCCAACCGGTCTTTATTTGCAACAGATAATTGCTCAACATCCGATATGAGAATTGCACTGTTACATCCGAAAAAACGTGATTCGAAGAGAGGGTCCTGAAGTTGTAGGAAAGCATGTCTAAAATGGCAGAATCGATAATTTCCGGACTCGACAAGACCATCTGCGCATCAAGCACATGAGAATAGCCGATGCCGGCATCTATTTGCAAAAAACAGTTTTGCCACATTTTATATCCCCGCAAAGAAAAATTCGACTCCAAACGATTTGCCTCCAATGAACGGGAAGGATAGGCATAAGATGTCCGATGCCGTCTATACGCAAGCTCCGGAGATAAGGCCACTCTGTATCCCCCGGCAATCTCGGCTTCATACATGGCGGCCATACCGGTGCGAAGGATAGTGTTATGGTATTGCTCTACCTCTCCGATTTTCGGGTAAATTCCGTTTACGGCATCATCGAACAGGTTTTCCCGGCCTTTTCTGCGAGAAAAGGTGCCGACGCCCTTTATTCCCCATGTCCGAGATTTCTGAAGAGAACGATACCCGACTTCAAAATTGCCGGCATGTTCCCGAATCGAAGCCATCGGCAACTCGTTGAGAGACGATATTATCTTTTCACACGAATAATGCCGGTAAGAGACGGTTCCTGAAAATCCGCTTTGCCTGCGGGAAGAGAGGTTTATATTTCCGCCAAAAGATTTTCCTTTGTAATATGCACTGTTATTGCTGCCCGAGAAACGGGTGTAATCCATGCCCATCCCGGTAAAATGATAAACTTTCGACTGACCCAGTTCGCTATAAAATTTTATATCGTTAGACTGTTTGTATTTTGTTGCAAAAACCGATAGGCCAACGCCATAATGAGCCGCCGTACGCAATGTTATTCCTAAAGAGGCATTGAGCTCTCCGACAACATTTTTAGGACGGGGGTCGATATTCCGGAACTCCACGGCCGCTCGATAATCCAACGTTCCGCCCCAAGTCACACGGCCGCATTCCCG
>CASFRL010000001.1 GCA_949297285.1 uncultured Bacteroidales bacterium | reverse complement strand
GTAGATGTTTCTACCCTTTCCTCCCTTTAGAAGCCGATATGAATTGGACGGCAGGTTTTAATCTTCCCTTGACACTTGTCCATAAATACGGGTGCGTTTGTTTTAAAGCTATTATGGCGCAGCCGAAAGAGCATACAGAACACAAGAAAAATATCAATCCCGTAGTAGAGAGTATATTCCCGATACTGACAAGAGGAGATACGATACCGCCGAATGCAAATCCCGTAGCTCCGAACAGGGCGGAAGCCGTACCGGAATTTTGCCGTTCGCTCTCCATGGCCAGGGTTGTAGAAGATGTAAAGGTGAGTCCCATCGTAAAGAGTAGGAGGAACAACAATGTTTCATAAATGATAAAGGAACAATTGTTGCTGAGGGCGATAAATTCTATCCCCGAAAAAAAGATCATTCCGATGCCTCCCAAGAAAATAGCATGTTCGGGACTTTTGAATTTTACGGACATGGCAGCCGCTATTCCGATAGCTAATGAATTTATTCCGAAAAATAGACTGAACGTAAAGGCTGAAAAACCGTAATGCTGTTGCATGATGAAGGGCGAAGAGGATATATTGGCAAACAACACCCCCATGGCAAACCCCATTTGAAGAACATAGAAAACATAACGGCGGTTATGGAGCACTTTCCCGAATACCGATAACAGGCCTATGATGTTTTCTCGTTTCCGATGTTGTTGGGGCAATGTTTCTTTAAAACGGAAATTCCCGATCAAAAGAATAATACCGATGACCAATAGTATGATAAAGATACCTTTCCATCCGATCGAGTCGGTCAAGAATCCCCCCAATACCGGAGAAGCAACAGGGGCTATGCCATTGATAGCGCCTATAATTGCCATTGCTTTGGCCAGATCTTGTCCCAAAAATTTGTCGGTAGCTATCGATCGAGAAATGACAATACCCCCCGAGCCGGCTATTCCTTGTAATAGGCGAAGGCCGATAAACGTTTCTATATTCGGCGAGAAAATGCAAAATATGGTCGAAACGATAAAAAGCGACATAGAGACAAGTAATAAAGGTCGGCGTCCGTATTTGTCGCTTAATGGCCCGAAAAATATTTGACCGATTGCCAATCCGATCATACTTGAAGTAAGCCCCAGTTGCACCATCGATGAGTTTGTATCGAAATAGTTCATCATAGACGGAAGACTGGGCAGATACATATCGGTAACTAAAGGCCCGAAAGCTGTAAGAGCTCCCAATAATATTAATAAAAATGCTTTAGAATTATATCCTTTCATATATACATTATCATTTAAAATCGGGCAAAATTACCAATAATGTTTTTTTATAAACGGAATATGTTGCTTATATTAATTTTTTTTTACCAGAAATAACAAGTTGAAGTTTCAATCCTTTTTGTATAGCGTTTTTAGATATAATGAAAGAGGTTGCTCAAAGATGATCTATTTTGAGGCAACCTCTTGGCAGTATTTAGGATTCTCTTGCTCAGAAAAACTGTACAGAATTCCTATTTGGTGGTCGGTAAATTTATTTTACAAGAAAGTTTTTTGCAGTTACAAGCTATTCTATATCGTTTCGTGCAAAGGGTGGTTGTGATCGTGTGATCGATACGGAAATAGTCGAATGCCGTTTGGTGTATCGTAAAATTTACGGTACATGTTGCCTCGTCTCGTTTTTCCATGACAGATGATCGTCTTCGAATTTTATCCGTTCGATTAATTGATAGATATTATTGATAATTTTGGGTATCTCTTTTTCTATCTTAGGAGAAAGCTGCATACCTATCTCGTTGATTTCCTCAACGCTTATTGCTACTAAATCGATTTCCGGTATTTTTTCCTGTATGATCATGGCTTCGATCATCTCTTTCAATCCGATTTCATGAGCGCTCAATAGTAACGGGTAGTCGCAAGAGTATTTGGGTTTCAATAACCTGACGGTTCCGACCGGGAGATTATCGAGTGTTGCATCGATCAATATCAGATGTTCGTATTGCTGTATTGTGTCGATCAGAAAGATACCGCCCGTACCTCCATCCAACAGATCTACCCAAGGCGGTAATTGAGCCTTTTCCAATCGATTTATAATGTGAATGCCGATGCCTTCATCTTTCAATACGAGATTCCCTATTCCCAGAATAAGTAATTTTTTCATTTTTTGTTTCATTCGTTGTTTGTCTCTTTGTAGGCCTTGTTTTTCTTGAGTCGTTTTTCTTTTTCTTTCTCAAGAATGATGCGCTGTTTCATTTTTTGTTCCGTTTCAGATTCCTTCACGAGACGTTCATCTATAAATTTCCAGCCACCGATGATCGACGAAGCTATTCCGTTCCGTTCGATATAGTCGTGATAAAATACCAGATAGATATGTACGATAGCAAATAATATAAATGCCCACATTAGAATATGATGTATGTTACGTACCGGATAAAATCCGCCCATAATAATTAACAGTTTACTGAAAAAAGGCGCTAAAATGCTATCCGAATCTACATAAAACATTGCCAAGCCTGTAACCGACTGTATGATCATGATGAGGAATAGTCCGAAATAGGTGAATGCTGCGAGACTATTGTGTCCGATGTCATAAATAGGTTTTGGCGACAATAGTAAAACATCGACTTTAGTTGTTTCGAAAATACCTTTCCATTGCTTTTTGGTCAATGGAATATAGTTTGGCCATCGGGAAAATGTATTTCCGGCAAAAAACCAGTAAATGCGTACCAGAAAATTGAGAATAAAAATAAATGCCGCTATGAAATGAGTCAGTCGTACCCATCCGAACCAATAGTTAAACTCCGGCGCTGTGCCGTGCATGATAGCGGGTGGATCGCCGATGATATATCCGGTGATACACAGTATTGTTATGGTGAATGCATTTACCCAGTGGAAAATTCTGACAGGTAATTGCCATACATAAACTTCTCTTAAATGGGCTTTTTTGCTGATCATGACTGTTTGGCTTATTATAGTGTATCGAATTGATGTATATGTTTTCCCTCTTCGTCGTACAAGTGCACGGCGCATGCCATACATGGGTCGAACGAATGAATGGTTCGGATAATCTCCAGCGGAGCGGTAGTATCGTGTACGGGGGTTCCCAACAATGACTCTTCGAAAGCAGAACGTTGTCCGTTAGGATCTCTTGGCGAGGCATTCCATGTTGTCGGGACTACCATTTGATAATTCTTTACCTGCTTGTTTTCTATATTGACGTAGTGGGCCAGCGATCCGCGGGGAGCTTCTGCCAGACCGATTCCTTGTGCGCTTTGCGGCCATGTAGAGGGATTCCAATGGATATTGTTAAACATCCTGTAATCGCCAGACTTTATATTCTGTAATAATTGAATATAAAAATCTTGCATCCAATCGGCCAATAAACTCGACTCTATAGCTCGGGCCAAAGTCCTCCCTACGGTTGAATACATGGCTTCAAAAGGAACATTCAACTGCTTTAGACAGCGATCGGTCAACTCTTTATAATCTTCACGTCCCGAAGCATAGCCGATAATTATTCGTGCCAAAGGCCCTGTTTCCATGGGCAAGTTTTTATAGCGAGGCGTTTTTATCCAGCTATATGGTTGTGTGTTATCCAAATATTGATAGGGCGGAGTCGGTCCGGTATAGTTTAAGACGGTTTCTCCGATAGAAGGATGCAAGCCGGTCTCTTTGCCTTGGCTGTAATTATACCATGAGTTGTTTACATATTCTTGAAGGCCATCCATTGCATAAGGGTCGAAATCTTCGATATGGCTCAAATCTCGATTGACGATGATCCCTCTCGGGCTTTTGTACGTGCTTAGTTCACCGTAATTTCCCGTAGGGTAGTCTCCATAAGAAATGTAATTTCGCAATCCGCCCCCGATATGTGTCCATTCCGGATAATACGAGGCGATTGCCAATACATCGGGAAGGTAAACCTGCTGGACAAAATTTTGGGTTGTCTGGATAATTTCGGCGACGTAACTGAGCCGTTCCAAGTTGATGGCATTCGGATCGTTGATATTGACCGCACAAGCCATACCTCCGACCAAATAGTTGGGATGAGGATTTTTCCCGCCAAAGATGGTTTGTACTTTTACAATGTCTTTTTGTACCTCCAATGCTTCGAGATAATGAGCTACTCCCAGTAAATTGACTTCAGGTGGCAGTTTGTATGCCGGATGTCCCCAGTATCCGTTTGAGAAAATCCCGAGTTTGCTCGATTCGACGAATTTTTTGATTCTTTTCTGGACATCCGAAAAATAGCCGATCGAGCTTTTGGGCCATGCCGAAATATTTTGGGCAATGGCGGCGGTCTTTTTCGGATCGGCTTTTAAGGCAGAAAGCACATCGATCCAGTCTAATGCTTGTAATTGATAAAAGTGCACGACATGGTCTTGTTCCGTTAATGCTATCTGCATGAGGTTTCGCACACGTTCTGCGTTTGGAGGAATCACTATGTTCAGTGCATTTTCGACCGCCCGAACCGAAGCGAGCGAGTGAATGGACGTACATACTCCGCAGACGCGTCCCACATATGCCCACACCTCTCTCGGATCACGATTTTGAGCAATGATCTCGATTCCGCGTACCATGGTTCCGGTAGAAAAAGCATCTTTGATAACACCATTTTCTACATCTGCTTCTATCCTTAAATGACCCTCGATCCGAGTGATCGGATCAACGACAATACGTGTACTCATAGTTGTTTTTTATTACGATTTCTTTTCTGATTTTATTTCTTGATCGATTTTCTCTTTTTCACTCGCTAAATGAGATTCGGTTTCTTCAAACTCTTTCTCGTTCAGGCTCAGATCATCCATTTGGTTCTTGATCAGTTTATGCTTTTGAATATTGGTTACTATTGCATGGGCCAATACGCCACCTAAAGCTACGGCGCTTAATCCGGCGCCTATTTTATCGGCCGTTGCTTCTATGCCGATACCGTGTACATACGGGATATGGCTGTAAAGCGGTCCGTAGTCCCAGAAATTGGGCTCAGAACAACCGATGCAGCCATGCCCCGATTGAATAGGATAACTGATGCTGTTGTTCCATTTGATCACGGCACAAGAGTTGAATGTGTTCGGACCTTTGCATCCCATGTAGTAAAGGCAATAACCTTTTTTGGCATTCTCATCATCGAACGATTGTACGAATAGCCCGGCATCATAGGCCGGACGGCGATAACAGGTGTCGTGTATCCGCCTTCCGTAGAATACCGTCGGACGTCCCATGTTATCTAATTCCGGAAGTCTGTCGAACGTTAATATGTAAGTGATGACTCCGGCCATGACATCGGCGATGGGTGGACAGCCTTGTACGTTGATAACAGGTTTCCCCGAATATATTTTATGCACCGGCTCTGCCTTAGTCGGGTTGGGATAAGCATGTTGTATGCATCCCGATGAAGCACAATTACCCCAAGCGATAATGGCTTCGGCTCCTGCGGCACCTTCTTCGAAGATCGACTTGGCATCATGTCCGGCTATTGTGCAGTAACCGGGATTACCTAACGGAACAGACCCTTCTACGATCATAATATAGTGTCCGTAGTTTTCTTGCATGGCTTGACGACGCACCTCTTCAGCCTGTTCTCCCGAAGCGGCCATCAATGTATCGGAATAGTCCAGCGAAATCATTTCCAACAAAATTTGTCCTACCAAGGGATGGGATGAACGTAAAAATGATTCACTGCAACAGGTACACTCTTGAAAATGATACCACAAGACCGGTTTTCTCGGTTTGCTTTGCAGAGCATCGACCACTTGAGCGACCCCCGAGCTTTGTAGGCCGAGCATGGCTCCCATCATTCCGCAGAATTTAAGGAAGTCGCGTCTGGAGTATCCTTTATCCATGAGTTCCTGATAAAAACTTTTTGTTTCCATATCGATTTTTTTTATTTCAACATATTCTGGGTAATTGCTCTCCCGATAGTCTGCCGATGATTCGGGAAGAACCGAAGAGGGTATTTATATATACTTCTCCGGGCGATCCTTTTACGACTTTCCCGATAATTTCCGCATCGTGCCCGTTTGGGCTGTTTCGTATGATGCTTAGAGCATGCTCGGCCTCTTCCGGACGAACGATCACCAGCAATACCCCTTCATTCGCAACGTATAGCGGATCAAGTCCGAGTAAGTTGCATACCGCAGATACCGATTCTCTGACCGGTATTTGAGTCTCTTCAAGTTCGATGCACACTTGTGCCGTTTCTGCTATTTCGTTTAGGGTAGAGGCAATTCCGCCTCGTGTCGCATCGCGTAGCACATGAATGTCCGGAATTTCTGACAGTAAGGATACCACCATACTTCGCAATGCAGCCGTGTCGCTTTTTATCTCAGATTCGAATCCGAGATTTTCCCGAGTCGATAAGATGCAAATGCCGTGGTCGCCGACAAATCCCGTAGCGATAATGATATCGCCTTCGGTAGCCCGTTTAGGTGAGATATTGATGTTGGAAGGTACGGTGCCTATACCGCTTGTGTTGATATAAATACCGTCGCATTTACCTTTTTCTACCACTTTGGTATCACCGGTAACGATTGTGACTCCGGCTTTTTCAGCTGCTTTTGCCATTGTGGCTACGATTTTTTTCAAATCATCCAAAAGCAACCCTTCTTCCAGAATAAATCCGGCCGATAGATAAAGAGGTGTGGCTCCGCAGCATAAAAGGTCGTTTACCGTACCGTTTACAGCCAAATCACCGATATTGCCTCCCGGGAAAAAAATCGGTGATACGACAAAAGAGTCGGTTGTAAAAGCTATATGTTGAGACAGAAGAGGCAATATCGATCCGTCGTGCTGCTGTTGCAGAAACGGGTTCTTGAATGCCGGATAGAATATTTCGTCGATCAGACTTTGAGTAAGAGTCCCTCCGCTGCCGTGGCCGAGCATAACCCGGTCATATCTTTGTTTGGGAATAGGACATTGTACCGATTTCATTATGTTTATTATTAAATGTTGTAACGATAATAGGCGGCGCATGCACCTTCAGACGATACCATGGGAGCTCCCAGAGGATGTTCTGGTGTACAACAATTCCCGAATTGCTTACATTGAACAGGTGTTATTTTTCCTTTCATGATCTCTCCGGCCTGGCATATAGTAATCTCTTTTTTATTATCGCTTTTTATATTAAAACGCTTTAGAGCATCGTATTGTTCATATTCACGGCGTATTTGGTAGCCGCTGTTTTTTATCTTACCCATACCTCTCCATTCCCGGTCGCAAGTTTCGAAAATCTCATCGATTATTCGAAGAGCCTTCAGATTACCTTCACGGCTGACGATCCGTTTATAAGCATTTTTTACGCAATATTCGTGATTCTCCAATTGATTTATGCAAGTATATATGCCCCATAGCAGATCGAATGGTTCGAATCCGGTTACAGATATAGGCAGTCTTAATCGTTTTGCCAGTTTTTCATATTCAGTAGTTCCGGTAATGGCACAGACATGGCCGGCTGCCAAAATGCCGTTCAATACACAGCCTTTGTCTTGAGCAATGGCTGTGATGACCTGCGGTACGGTAAACAAAGAGGTCAGTATCGAGAAGTTCCCGATCTTTCTTCGGTGGGCTTCAGCAATAGTGAGCGCATGAACGGGAGCCGTTGTCTCAAATCCGATACCGAAAAAAACGACTTCACGGTTGGGATGCTCCATGGCTATGCGCAACGCCTCTAACGGTGAGTAAATTATACGAATATCACCTCCCCGGGCTTTGATCTCCAATAGATCATATCGAGATCCCGGCACCCGTAACATATCTCCGAACGAAGTAAAAATGACATCTTTCCTTGATGCCAGTTTTATGGCATTATCGATAGTCGATATCGGTGTGACGCATACCGGACATCCGGGACCGTGTATCAGTTTTATGCTGTCGGGCAGCAAAGACTCTATCCGATAGCGGGCTATGGCGTGGGTTTGTCCCCCGCATATCTCCATAATGTGCCATTGATGCCGGGCCGTTTTGTGTATTGCGTCTAATAAAATTTTTGCTTTCTCGGGACTTTTAAATTCATCGAACATCATCTTTGGGGTTTATACGTTCAGTATGTAAAGCTATGGTTTCAAAATCTTTCAAGGTTTCTTTGGCCTCTTTGTCGTCTATTTTTGTCAAGGCAACGCCGGCATGGGCAAGGATATATTCTCCGGGAGACACATCTATCCATTCTACACAAATATTCTTGAGTATTCCTCCAAAATCGACGATTGCCGTTTTTAACCCCTCATTTTCGGGATTTTCTACGGATATTACTTTACCGGGAATGGCTAAACACATGATATTTACATTTTATTCCTTTATGAACAAATTTTGATATGTTTTTGTTTATTCACAATTAAGGATAATAGAATGATTAATCAATATAATATACACATTAAAGGGCTGGTTCAAGGAGTAGGATTTCGTCCTTTTGTGTATCGCTTGGCCACAAATATGCATTTGCGCGGTTATGTAGATAACCGTAATGACGGCGTTTTTGTGATGATACAGGCAACCCCGGTTCAAAAAGATGAATTTGTTAAAGGTTTGACCTCGCATAAACCTGAGGTTGCCGAAATAGAATCGGTAGTTGTACTTGAAAAACCGTTTATAAAACCTTTATCCGATTTTTTTATTGCACCCAGCCGTGAAGTCGATAGCAGCGTGACTCGCATCAGTCCCGATATTGCCGTGTGTAAAGAGTGTTTGCACGATATGGTCGTGCAACCGCATCGCATTCGCTATCCGTTTATCAATTGCACCCATTGTGGCCCCCGTTTTTCGATAATAAAAACGATCCCTTACGACAGGGCGGGGACTACGATGTCGGTATTCAAAATGTGTCCGGAGTGTGAATCGGAATATACAGATGTCCGAAATCGACGTTTTCACGCTCAACCGGTAGCCTGCAACCATTGTGGTCCGCATTATCATTTAATGATGAAAAGCGGATATGAAACCTCCGACTATGAAGAGATACTTTCCCGCATGGCTGCGATTTTGCGACAAGGCGGAATTGTTGCACTGAAAGGGTTGGGAGGGTTTAATCTGATTTGTAATGCAGAAAATGAGGCTGCTGTTCGGCGTATGCGGGAAATTAAAAGAAGGTATAAAAAGCCTTTCGCCATAATGTTCCCGGATATTTCGGCTTTGAGTAATTATTTGATAATCGATCAGTTGGAGGAAGAAACCCTTTCTTCGTGGCGGCGGCCGATTGTTTTACTTGCTGAAAAGAAAAAAATAGGGAAAGGCCTTAACGACGGATATCAAACCGTCGGTGCGATGTTGCCATATCTGCCCGTACATTACCATCTGTTTGCTTCGTCCCAATTAAAATCGCTGGTCGTGACAAGCGGCAATCGTGGAGACAATCCCATATTGACCGATAACGATGCTGCTTTATCCGATTTGTTTAAAGAAGTAGACCTGTTTGTAGAACATAATCGGGATATTTATAATCGGGTAGATGATTCGATTGTCCAGGTCATTGCTTTGCAACCACGTGTCGTCAGACGTTCGAGAGGGTTCACGCCCGAACCGCTTTCTGTCCGCTTTGCGACCGAAGGTATTTTGTCTTTTGGAGCCGAACGGGTAACGATGTTCGCGTTGGGAAAAGGCAAAGAAATAATTCTGAGCCAATATATCGGGGATCTGCAAAATAGAGAAACATATCATTTTTATCAAGAAGCATTAGACCGTTTGTCTCTTCTGTTCCGCTTTACGCCGCAATATTTGGTTTGTGATAGACATCCTGATTACCTCTCTACACAATTGGCACGGCAGTTTGCACAACGTTTTTGCATCCCTCTTTTGCAAGTGCAGCATCACCATGCTCATGCCGCGGCCGTAATGGCCGAATACGGTTTGAACGAAGATGTCATAGCGGTCTGTTTAGATGGTACAGGATATGGCGATGACGGTTGCAGTTGGGGCGGAGAGATATTTCGTTGCAATCCGCTCGCCTATAAAAGAATTGCACACTTGCCTTATGTTTCTTTGCCCGGAGGAGACGCCGCTGCAAAATTTCCGTGGAGGATGGCTGTCTCTTATTTGTACACGATATACGGAGAAAATGCAGAATATCCCTTGTCATTTATCCAACGGTTGGGAGCATTACCGATTAAGCAGATCGAGACGATTCTAAAAAGGGGTATCAATACGCCCTTGACATCGAGTGCCGGACGACTGTTCGATGCCGTAGCTTCGCTTTTGGGAATTTGTGATGAAAATACTTATCAGGCCGAAGCTGCCGTTTTGTTGGAACAAATAGCCGACGACGGAATATCTCGCTGTTATCCGGTCTCCTCCCGTAATCCGTTCGATCTTCGTCCGCTCTTTGATGGAATTTTGGCAGATTGCAAATTGTCTGTACCGGTATCTGAGATGGCGGCAGCTTTTCATAATACGCTGGCTCTCATTTTATTAAAAATTATTTTACAGAAAATAAAAACCGAGAAGTTAACAACTGTAATTCTTTCTGGTGGAGTTTTTCAGAACAAAAGGCTTACTAATTTGTTAATAAAACAGTTGTCAGATAGACATATATCCTACTATTTGTCATCGAAAATACCTTGTAATGATGGGGCAATTGCTGTTGGTCAACTTTATATTGCCGCTCTAAAAAAAAGAGGATAGAATTATGCACGAATTATCTATTGCGTTGAGTATTATTGGCTTAGCAACGAAAGAAGCAAAAAAAAGTAATGCGGTTCAAGTCAATGAGTTAGAACTGGAAATCGGAGAAATGGCCGGTGTCAATAAAGATGCTTTGGAATTTTCTATGAATATTGCCATGCAAAATACGATATTGGAAGGAGCCCGGATAAATATTGTCGAAATAAAATCTTTGGCTGTTTGCCGAGATTGTAAAACCCGTTTTTCTCCGGTTACGATGTTTGACCCCTGTCCTTGCTGCCATTCTCATGGAATAGAGTTTTTACGAGGTCGGGAACTTCGTCTCCGATCTCTCGTAATCGAATAAATCAATAAATTAAAAATATATGTGTGGAACTTGTGGCTGCGATCATGCAGTCAAGGATATCGCTCATGAAAGAATGCATGCTTTAGGTATTGCACATGAGCATGAAGATCATCATCTCGAAAGTGGGCGGGAACATCTTGTCGAACAGGATATTCTTGCAGAGAATAATTTGGTCGCTGCAAGAAATCGGGGTTATTTTGAAGCTAAATCGATGTTTGTACTTAATTTGGTTAGTTCTCCCGGATCGGGGAAAACCACTCTATTGGAAAGGTCACTTTCTGAGTTGCGTCAGAGACTTCCGGTTGCCGTAATTGAAGGCGATCAGCAAACCGATAATGATGCCGACCGCATACGGGCATTGGCCATTCCTTGTCGGCAGATTAATACCCAGAGTGGTTGTCATCTCGATGCCTTGATGATACATCGTGCCATAAAAGAGATGAACCTCTCTGACAATACTTTGCTTTTTATCGAGAATGTAGGGAATTTGGTGTGTCCGGCTCTTTTTGATCTGGGAGAGAATCTTCGGGTAATACTGATCAGTGTTACCGAAGGAGATGATAAGCCATTGAAATATCCTTATATGTTTGCAAGTGCAGACGTTTGTGTTATAAATAAGATCGATCTTTTGCCCTATGTCGACAGTCATGTAGAATATATCCGGAACAATGCTTTGAAAATAAATCCGGATCTTCGTTTTTTTGAACTATCGGCAACCGTAGGGACCGGAGTCGATTTGTGGTGTAACTACTTGTGTGATCAGGTAAAAAAGATAACCCGATGAATGATAAGACCGATTTCTTTGATCAATTAAGTGAACGTTGGGACACGATTTCTCATCATGATGGAGCAAAACTGCGATATTTGTTGAGTCGGGCTTCTATACAACCGGGAGATACGGTTTTGGACATCGGAACAGGAACCGGAGTTTTGATCCCTTATATCCGGGAACTGAATCGTGACGGTTATATCCGGGCTATCGATATATCTTCGGGGATGATAGCCGTAGCTTCACGCAAATACGGGAATGATTCTCACCTCTCTTTTCAGATTGCCGATGCCGAATTTGATGACATCCCCGGACGTTATCATCAAATATTGCTCTATTCGGTATTCCCTCATTTGCAATTTAGGGAAGAGACGGTTTATCGGCTTGTTTCCCATAATTTGAAACCGGAAGGGGTGTTGCTGATTGCCCATTCGCAAAGCCGGGAGCAATTGAACCGTATGCACCGAAGACAAGATTGCCGTGTGTCACAAGATATGTTATCCGATGTACAAACCCAGAAACAGAAATTCGAGCAGTTTGGACTGCAAGTTTTGGAGGCGGTCGAGAATAAAGATCTTTATTATTTAGTCGTTACACATAAGACAAAAAAATAGCTCGTGTCGGGTAGGAGAGGACGATCTCTCAAAACGGGGAAGGAGAACGATTCGACCGGAAACCTTCTGTCCTTATACATAAAAACAAAGAAGAGGGGGTATCAAAATACTGATACACCCTCTTCTTTGTATAGATTTACAAATTGGTTCTTGATTTTCAGTGAGAACAGCCAAATCTTCTTTGGTTTTTTATTCGATGACGATCTGGCAGTTTCCCAAACTTTTTATAAGGGCAAGCGATTCTACGTGAATACCCATTTCTCTCAGTTTCTCTCCTCCGTGCTGAAATGTCTTTTCGATAATAAATCCCATTCCGACCAATGTCGCTCCCGATTGTCGGATTAAATCGATCAGTCCGAAAGCTGCATTCCCGTATGCGAGAAAGTCGTCGATACACAAAATCCTGTCTCCCGGTTTTAAGTATTCGGCACTGATACTGATCGGATAATCTCTGTCTTTGGTAAACGAATGTACCGTTGTCGTTAAAGCCTGCCGCATGGTTTTCGGCTCCTTCTTTTTAGCAAAAACTACCGGAAGTTGCATGGTGTAGCCTGTCATGATGGCTGGTGCTATACCGCTTGCCTCGATTGTCAATATTTTGTTGACTTGGTCGTTTGCAAATCTTTTGGCAAACTCTTCGGCGATAAGTTTCATCAGCATCGGGTCCATCTGATGATTAATGAAACTATCGACTTTAAGAATACCACCTTCATAACAAGTGCCGTCTTCTAAAATACGTTTCTTTAATATTTCCATCCCGATTATTATTTTTTTCTTGACATGACTGCCGCAATCGAGAGGAAAACCCCTAAGGCAACGCCTAAAAATGCGGCAAATAAGACTTGATATTGTCCGGGTAACAAGAATGTTATAGTATGAGCCGGAATCCAAAAAAACGGAATGGTTTTCTTGAATACAAAACCCCATTGGACTTTCCAGTTTAAGGAAGAAAGAAGTTCTCCCATGGGAAGAGGTTTTGCCAAAGCGTTCAATTTACCTCCATATCGTAATATTTGGGTATCGGTGATTTTGTGCAATGTCATAAATACAGGTCCGAATGTCGTATTCATCATGACACTGATAAAAAATGCACCCACGACTTTTTCCATAGAAATATCATGCTTCATGGCATCGACGACCCCGTCTATTCCAAAACTTTGTATTAAATACGGTACTCCTGACGAGAACGTTTTCATGGCAATGGCGATCCACATCCCCAAAAATCCCCAAACTACGGCACGGGGCAAGATCCCAAATCCGGGTTCGTTATATACTCCGTTTTTTATTCTTAATCCGATGACCTCTCCTAATGTTGCAAGAATCGCAAATTTAAAAAACGCCATGATATACGGATGGCTTGCATTGCATTCTGTATAGCCGTTATAGACAGATTCTGAAACAAAAAAAGGCAAGAAACAGAGGATCGTAATTCCCCCGAATAATAGGTCTTTTGTTTTCATTTCGTTTGCTGATAAAATTATAACTCGATCAGTTCTTTTTCTGTGATGCTATGCAAGTTGTATTTTTTTATTGTCTCCAATGCTGCATGCTGATTGCTGGTGCGTATTATCAGAAATGCATTGGTCTGTTTCGAAAAACAGTACATATATTCGATACTGATCGATTCTTGGGCAAAATATTTTAATTCTTTGGCAAACGTCCCTGCCATAGAGTCGCATGTGAGTGCGATGACATCACTTGTGTTGGCACTTACATTGGCCTCTTTCAGTAACTTTATCGCTTGGGATGTGTCGGAAGTTATCAACCGTAATATCCCATATTCCGAGGTGTCGGCTACGGTTGCCGCGATAATACGGATGTGCGCCTTTCCTAAAATGTCAAGAATTTCATTGAGTCGTCCCGATTTGTTTTCGAGAAAAACAGAAAGTTGTTGAATGATCATATCTTTTAGTTTTATTATTTGTTACGTAAGTCTTTTACTCTTATGGCTTTACCTTCAGATTGCGGAAGGCTTCCGCGATCGACTAATTTTACTTTAGGAGTCAGTAAGATCTCGTCTTTTAACCGATGTGTGATTTCTTTGGTCAACTGTTGCAACTGGCTATAATCGTCGGTAAAGAGTTCGCCAAGTTCTACTTCTATGGTGAGTTCGTCATTATTACCGACGGTTTCTATTGTAATCAGATAGTTCGTGCCGAGTTCCTTAAATTGCAAAAGTATCTTTTCTATCTGCATCGGGAAGATATTTACACCTTTTACGATAAACATATCATCGCTCCGACCTTTTAGACGGTCTATTCTTCGATGAGTTCTTCCGCAAGGACATTCTCCGGGAATGATACGGGTCAAATCCCGAGTCCGGTACCGTAATAAAGGCATAGCATCCCGGTCGAGTGTGGTAAGAACCAATTCTCCGATTTCGCCATCAGGTACAGGTTCCAGCGTTTCCGGATCGATAATTTCCATCAAGTAGCAATCTTCCCACAGATGCAATCCGTTTTGATAAGGACACTCAAAGGCAACACCGGGACCACTCATTTCGGACATTCCGAAACTGTTGTATGCTTTCACCCCCAATAATTCCTCTATTCGTTTTCTTTGTTCTTCGGTATGAGGTTCAGCTCCGATAACCAATGTTTTTAATTTAGTATCTTTTCGGGGATCGATGCCACATTCGAACAATACTTCTGCCAAGCGAGTCGCATAGCTGGGGATGGCATGGATTACCGTAGTCCCGAAATCGGTGATAAATTTTACTTGACGCAAACTGTTCCCTGCTGCAGCGGGGACCGTCAAGGCTCCTAATCGTTCGGCTCCGTATTGAAAACCGAGTCCGCCGGTAAACATTCCGTATCCGGATGTGTTTTGGAAAACATCGGTATTTCGTACCCCAACCATATACAGGCAACGGGCTATTCGGTTGGCCCATTGGTCGAGGTCATGTTGAGAATGATATATGACTGTCGGATTTCCGGTCGTACCACTTGAAGAGTGCAATCGTACGATATTCTTCATGTCGGTAGCGATTAATCCGAATGGATAATATTCCCTTAAGTCGGCTTTTGTTGTGAAAGGTAACTTTCTGATATCTTCTACGGTCGATATAGATGCAGATGTAATACCTTTTTCTCCTAAAATTTTAGCATAAAAAGGAGAGTGCAGAGCTATATCAATACTTTTTTTCAGTCTTTCGACTTGCAGTTTTTCTAATTCGGAACGTTTGATGGTTTCAATTTCTGGTTGATAATACATGATTGAAAATTATTAAATGATATTGTCGGTTATACAAGTTTGTTTATTGATATAAATATCTCTTAATGCTACGTTTGGGCGTTTTTTCGAACTCTTCGTAACGAATATTGATTTGGCTGATTTGACTGTATGCCGGTAGCTCTTTATTTAGAGCGATCCGGTTTTCTTCCATTTGTGTTTCGATATTTTTCTGGGTAATATTTTCGTTATCGGCATTTTCAAAATCTGGATAAACCAGAGCAATGAGTTTCCCGTTTTTATCGATGACGATCGATTCGCTGACAAAAGGCATATTGTTTAATTTTCCTTCGATCTCTTCCGGATATATATTTTGTCCCGATGGGCCCAAAATCATATTTTTACTGCGGCCTTTAAGGTAGATAAAGTTGTCTTTATCCAGAATGGCAAGGTCGCCGGTATTCAGCCACCCGTCTTTGAATGCGTTTTTTGTCGCTTCTTCATTCTTGAAATATCCTAACATGACATTATCGCCTTTTACAAGCAATTCTCCCACAATATTTTCGGGGTCGGGAGAGTCGATCCGGGCCTGCATGCGAGCAACGATTCTACCGCACGAAGCCATTCGGCTTTCTTCCCAGGGTGCATAAGAAATCAGAGGGCCGCATTCGGTCATTCCGTATCCTACGGTAAAGGGGAAATTGATTTTTTTCAGGAACTGTTCGACTTCCGGATTCAATGCCGCTCCGCCGATAATCAATTCGTGAAGATTCCCTCCGAAGGTCTCTTCAAGTTTTATTTTTATTTTTGAGAGAAGTTGGGTGTCGAGCACCGGAATCATCAACATAAATTTCATTATCGGTTTTTCCAATAACGGGAATACTTTGGTCTTAATGATTTTTTCGATAATTAGCGGTACGGCAACGATCAGTTTGGGCTTTACCTCGGCAAATGCATCCATAATTATTTTAGGAGAGGGGATGCGGGTCAGGAAATGAATATGGCATCCTTTTGCGAAGGGGTGCATTAATTCAATAGCCAGACCATACATATGTGCCATCGGAAGCATCGATACCGTTCCGTCTCCTTCGTGCAGGAATTCGAGATTTTCTAAACAGAATTTTAGATTTGACCAGATACTGCGGTAAGAGAGCATTACGCCTTTTGAGAAGCCGGTTGATCCAGAAGTGTAGTTTATAAGAGCCAATTCATCCGGTTGGTCTTTATAATATTTTACATCGTCTTTAGTAAAGCGGTTCGGAAATTTTTTCCCGAAATATTCATTGAGATGTTCTCTTGCGTCGATCAGTTTTTTCCCTTTGGACATAAGTACAGAAAAATCATTGATCAAGATGATCGCATTTAATTCGGGCATTTGCGATTCGTTCAGATTTTCCCATACGACATCTCCGACAAATAGAAGTTTTGCATCGGAATGGTTGACGATGTGGTGTATATTATCGGCTTTAAACTCGTGGAGGATAGGTACAGCCACGGCACCGTATGCCAACGTTGCAAAAAGAGCGACTGCCCAGTGTGACGAATTTCGTCCGCAAATAGCAATTTTATCTCCTTTTTGTATTCCTGCAGCTTCTATTAAAATATGTAATTTTTCTATTTTTCGGGCTATATCTTTATATTGGTACGAAACTCCTTTAAAGTCTGATAAAGCAACCAACTCCCAGTGTTCGCGAATGCTGTTCTCTATATACGCATTAAAACTTTGTTGCATATTTGTAGATTTTAATAATATTCTAATACAAACTTAGTAAAAAAAACTTCGAATGAAAAAACATCTGCTTATTTTCTTGATATTTATGTTTTATGAAAAGAAAGAACCGAATGGCATGAATCTATTTAGAAAAGGATATATATCGGTTTCTTCTCTTCGGAAAATATAAAAGACAACGCCTCAAAGTTATTAGCGACTTTGAGGCGTTGTCTTTTATAATGTCTCTTTATGCTGGAGAGATGTCTTATAAATCTTTTGTATACCGGCACACCCTGCCATCGGCGCTGATACCTTCGATAATGACGTGGTATGAGCCCGGATTATCTGAAGTATAGAATTCGATCTCTTGTGAACCTTCTGCTCCGATTGTAATAAAAGGATTCCAGTAGATTGTACTTCTTAAATCCGGAGTAGATGTTTGTTTCTCTTCCGGCGTTTCATATTTAGGCTGATAGAATTGTACATCTTGTGTATATCCCAATGGCGTTACCGTGATTAATCCGGGAGAGGGGAGCCCTTTTACTTCCGAACCTTTTTTCAATGTAATAACGATTGCACCGGCATCTCCTGCATTGCCGAAGATTGAGGCATTTGCTCCTTTCATTATTTCCAATTTCGCAATATCCGAGACGTTTACAAACTCAAGTATCGAGTTTTCATTCATGTTGATGTTTATTCCGTTTTCGTCAAATGTATTATCTATCGGAGCGTCATATACAACATCGTCGATAATGACTACCGGGGGACGGCGGCTACCTCGTATCCTTATTTGATTGCCATTGCGTTGCACTCCCGGGATTCTTGCCAACAGGTCGAATACCGATTGCGCATAACTTTGTTCTATTTGGTCGCTGTCCATGGTGTAATCTGCCATGCCCGAATAGATGCTTCGACTTTCGCTGTCGACGCTTTTATGGCCTTCAACAACTATTTCTTTTAAATTAATGACTCGCATGCCGCCTTCATTGTAGTATTTGTCCCGTACGTTGGCCAGATAATTATCCATGTATTTGACAGAATCGTTGACAAAGGGAATCTTATGAACGATCGACGGGACAGCCATCGAATCGATTGTAATGTCAACGGTTGCAAATCCTCTTTTTGTCCGGGCCTGAATAACAAATGTCGTACTATCCGGGAAGAGAAGGTTATCGATGGTGAATCGCCCGTCTGAATCAGTTTCTGCCATTTGAAGAATTTTTTGTGATGGAGCCAGGGCAATAATCGGTGCTTTGTTTTTCTTCCCGAAAATACCTTTTACCGTACCGCTGATGTATTGGGCTTGTTCTATCAAATGTTGAATATTTATATCGGGAAGTTTATCTATTTCTTTTACCGTAAATCTTTTCCATCCGTGAGTAAGCATGACAAAATCCAAGAAACGATCGGTCTTGCTCGAGTTGTCTGTAAAATAAAATCCCGGGGCTTCTATATAGCCTTTCAGATCAGATGTCAAAAGCAAATTTGAGCAGATGTTATCTGTTAACGAATCGGTTTTTACAAGATTGTTATCTGTTATACTGATCGAATATTCTCCCGGTAAAGGCATTCCGTCTATATTGTTTTTTACCGATATCTTCAGTTTCACTTTTTCTCTCTTTCCGTATTTTTCTTTATCTTTAGTGATTTCCCATTTATCGACAGCTGGGTGCTTTATAAAAATAAGTCTTTCGCTAATGGGTACTCCTCGATTATTCAGCAACAAGAAATGGGTAATTCCGTTTTTCAAAGTTTTATCGCTTATTTTCCCGATGCAGTTTTGTTCGGAGATGCGGGTTAACACTCTTAATTCTCCGCGTGTATGTCCCAGTAAATAAAGCGTGTCGGGCCATACCATGTCTTTGCTTTTTTGAACTTGGTAGCGGATATATCCTTTATAATGTATCATGGACAATTTTATACCGTCAGTCTTTACTTCAGGGAAATCAAACTGTTTCGTAATACTGTCGCTCGATGTGACAATGGCATGAAATTTCTCACCTGCTTGCGGCGAAAGATTAATCGTCCCCATACCTCTGTGTTCACTGCTGAATACCGAGATTGTGTCTCCATATTGGTTTAAGACGATTCCGGTTATCTCTTTAGAAAATCCATCATTACCTAAGGCCTTGAATGCCACAACTTGATTGGGCGCATTTAATAATTCTCCGCCTTCGGGCAGAAAGTCGACATGGAAATCTTTGAAAAAATCGGGGATATAGAAAGTCCTGTTATAAATATATTGTTTGTCGACAAACTCTACTTTAATGCGACGTTGAGAGTCAGAAGACGCACTTTCCGGCAAAGTGATATATATATATCCCTCTTCGTTTGTCGTGGCATTTCCTTTTATCGGCTTTTTTAGCTCTTTGTCAAAGACCGTATATCTTATTTTTATGTTGCTGAACACCCCGTTCGTACTGTTGAAGAATCTGATTTTGGCAAGATGTCCTTCATCTGTTTTTTGATATTCGATCGAGGACATGATACTTACATCGATGGCATTTCCTATTTTTATGTCTCTTAAATACATATATTCAGGATCGGCGTTTACCATCCAGTTGCTGTATGCCCTTATGTAATAGTCTCCGGCAGGCATTTCGGCAGGTAAGACAAAATTGTTATGGAACCCATGTTCTTGACGTTTTACCTTTTTCCGTTGAATGATAGAGTCGTTGCGGTCTATCAATTCTACGGTGATAAAATTGCTGCGGGTATTGTCGAGGTGTGTAATAGAATTGATGAGATAGCCTTTGAACCAGATACTTTCTCCGGCTCCGTAATAAGGCTTATCCAGATGTAAATATAATTTTTCTTGAGGGATGCGACTGATGATGTCGAAATATGAAGTTAAAAGTTCTTCTTGATCGACTGTCGTTTCTGTTTCGTCGTCATTCTGACCTTGCATAGCGGGAATATAGGTCAATAAGCATAAGACGATGAATATTGTTAGTTTGAATATATGCGTGTTCATGAAATAAGGTTATAATCGAATTATCAAAATAGATTTATTTTATTTTGGTTCCTGTTTATATTTGTGCAAAAGGATCTAACCAATTTCCTTTTTTAGGGGAGATTTTGTATCTGCTTTATGTAAGAGATAAATTCTTCGTTGGTTATATCAAATTCACGCTCTTTATATTGTACATAATCTTCGAAATAGTCACTGGCTATGTCGGCGATAATATCTTTCCCATTCAGCCCCTTTTCGTTCAACTTACGTTCGATCTTATCTTTAAACCATTGTACGGTCTTTATTTTTTCTTCCCATAAATCGGGATGTTCTTGAGATAAAATATGTTCATTTTTGATAATCAGATAACATACTGTATAAAATCTCTCAATGTTGTCGAAGATCGGGTTAAAAGTCTCAAGTATTGAAGATTGTATTTCGTTTAAATAAGTCTCGGTTTTTGTCATAATTATACTCCTTATTCTATACAAAAATAAGATTAAAGTATAAAATAAAAAAGAGAATGTATTAAAATATCGATCTTGTTGCCGATAGATTATCCATAATAATTTGGCAACCGCGATAACCCGGATATTTGTCAATGGATGTTTTGTCGCTCAATGCAGATAACAAAAGCGTGTATGATTAAGCATATTGTTAGAACCGATCTTAATACTGTTCATCTTTCCTTTCGGGAATAAGTTTATTATTTTTTTAATGTAAAAAGAAACTCCAGCCCTCCGTTGAGTTGGTTTTTGGCCAGAATCTCTCCCTTATGGAATAGCACGGCATTTTTTACAATGGCCAATCCGAGACCGGTTCCACCCAGTTTCCGTGAGCGGCCTTTATCAACCCTGTAAAATCGTTCGAAGAGTCGATTCAGATGTTTTTCTGAAACGCCGGGTCCGGTATCCGAGAAAGAGAAGTAGTAATAATTATCATCTTGTAGATAACAATGAATGGCTATTGTCGTATTTTCACCCGCATAAGCAATGGCATTGTCTGTAAGATTCCTGAAAATAGAATACAAAAGAGAATGGTTTCCGTTCAGCATCATATTATCAGGCAGAGAAATATCCAATTTCATCTTTTTGCTTTCTATCGATGCCGAAGTATCGGTAATGACCTCTTCGATAGTTTTGTTTATGGATATCGATTCACACTCGAAAAGGTCATTCGATTCGTCGATTCTATTCAATATCGAAATATCGTGTAATAAATCTGTTAGACGTTTTGTTTGGGCATAGCATCGCTCAAGGAACAGCTTTTGTTTTTCTTCCGATAAAGTGGGGTTTTCGATAATGGTTTCCATATAACCCTGAATGCTGCTGACCGGAGTTTTAAGTTCATGTGCGATATTTTGAGTCAGTTGGCGTTTCAATCGGCTTTCCTCTTCTTGCTGCGTGATGTTGTTTATTGATATTTCGAACGAATTGTCTTGAAATAAGATGCATTCGATCTGAAATGATTTGCTGTTTTTGCTGATGATCAGCGAATCGCTCATAATCTCTTGCCGAGAATAATTCGGGTAATTGTTTTTCTGTACGAAGTCGAAAATCTGTTTAAATTCTGCGACTTCGAAAATATTATCGATAGAAGAAAACGGTTCGTCAGAAATTAAATTCGCATATTGGACAAAAAGATTATTGGCAACGATAACTTTTTTTTCCGGTGAGAAAACAGCCAGCCCCTCTTTGGAAATCTGCAAATGTTTGATCAGTTTCTCTTTTTCGATCGAGAGCTCCTCTTTTGTGTGGTGAAGATTTTTGTAGATGCGTATGATATTGTGGGTAATATCTCCGATATCATTGCGTGCCAAAGGCATATTTACATCGATCGGTTTTTCTTGCTTTGCCCGGTTCGAAAAATCCCGTAAAATAGAGATCGATTTTCCCAGTTTGTTGCAAAAATAGTAGAGAATAATAATTGCCAATGCTGAAATTATGATCAGCATGTACGTGAATTTGCTGTCGGTTTTCAACATCGATCCTGTCGACAGATCGAACGGAAGTGCCGACCGGATGATTACATCATCATATCTCCGGGCAGAATAAAAATAATTTTCTCCCGGACGTGTTTCGGAGCTGCGCAAAGAGTATCCGAAGCCCGAGTAAATCGCCTGTTCTATTTCCGGACGTTTTTTATGATTGGGTAATGGTATGGAGTCGCTATGTCCGCTGTCAGTAATTACATTCCCTTCCAATGTCGTGATTGTGACACGCAAGTTCTTATCAGTTATGCTGGCGATGATAGAATCGAGTCGAGCTCCGGTCATTCGAGAAGAAGAATATTCCCGATATATCAGGTTATTATAATCTTGCAGAATAGAATTAAGCATATCTTGCCTGTTTTCTTTATCCAGATTGAACTGAATGAAGAAAAACAGCAGGATGAATGTAATAAACAGAGATGCAATAGAGAGAAAAAGCTCTATATGGAAAGGTATTCTGCGTTTGTTTTTTTCGGTATTCATTGTCGTAGGTCCTACCAAGAAGTTTCAAAACAATATCCGTATCCCAGACGGGTAACGATATTTTTTCCGTATTCTCCTATCTTTTTTCTTAATCGGGTAATATTTACATCGATGGTTCGGTCAAGAACATATACTTCATCGCTCCAGACGCGCGAAAGAATGTCTTCTCGGGAAAAAACCTGTCCTTGATGTTCTAACAAGAGCTTTAATATCTCAAACTCTTTTTTTGTCAGCATGATTTCTTCACCTTTTATCGTCACTTTCTTTTGCGGAATATTAATAAGTAACTGGTCGAAAGACAAAATCTCTTTCTGGGTGGCATTATTGTTGGTCGTACGTCGTAAAACAGCTTTGACACGGGCTGTTACTTCCCGTATCGAGAATGGTTTCGAAATATAATCATCGGCACCAAGATTAAATCCCGTCAACCGATCATTTTCCGTATCTTTGGCCGTTAAGAAGATGATAGGTATTTGGGCCTTGGTTTCATCTTTGCGGATTATGTTGGCCATTTTAAATCCGCTTATTTCTCCCATCATGACATCCAACATAAGCAGGTCGTATATTGACAGGTCTTTTTTCAATGCCTCTTCAGCAGAATTGGCGGTATCGACTTCATACCCTTCGGTTTCGAGGTTGAATTTTAATATTTCGCAAAGATCCTCTTCATCATCGACTACCAGAATTCTGTAATTTGCCATAACCGTTTATTTTTTTATTACTCTGCAAAAATCATTAAATACTGTTTCGCTGGTGTGAAATATATGTTACAAAAGTGTTACTTCAAAGGTAAGTGAAAAAGAGTCAATCTAAAAACGAATTTGATTGTGCCCTTTTGCCGAACCCTATTCTATCTTATCCAAAGATAGCGATAAAAATTGAAAAGTCTTGAATCGGACACAAAAATTGAATGGGGAGTTTTTTTATTTCTTCTTTGTCGTACGGTAGGAAAATATCTGTTTCAGATCGTTTTTCTCAAAGGACGCCTGCTGTCGGAGAATTAAAAAATTACGTATATTTGCATCGGAAAAAAGCAAAGAGATAAAATAAATGAAGAATATTCGCAATTTTTGTATTATTGCACATATAGATCACGGGAAAAGTACATTGGCCGACCGATTGTTGGAGTTTACCGATACGGTAGCTGCTAAAGATTTGCAAGATCAGGTATTGGACAATATGGATTTGGAACGGGAGCGGGGTATTACGATCAAAAGCCATGCTATACAGATGGAGTATATGTATGAGGGCGAAAAGTATATATTGAACCTGATCGATACTCCGGGACATGTCGATTTTTCTTATGAAGTGTCTCGTTCTATCGCAGCTTGTGAAGGCGCATTGTTGATTGTTGATGCCTCCCAAGGTATTCAGGCACAGACCATCTCGAACCTGTATATGGCAATCGAGAACGATCTGGAAATAATACCGGTGATCAATAAAGTGGACCTTCCCAGCGCAATGCCCGATGAGGTTGAAGATCAAATTATAGAGCTGTTGGGTTGTAAGCGAGAAGAGATAATACGTGCCAGCGGTAAGACCGGTATTGGCGTTGAGGAGATTCTTCGGGCGATTATCGAGCGGGTTCCGGCTCCGGCAGGTGATCCCGAAGCCCCTTTGCAATGTCTCATCTTCGATTCTGTATTCAATCCGTTCCGAGGAATCATCGCATATTTCAAAATTATGAATGGCGTGATACGTACGGGCGATAAAGTAAAATTTGTCGCTACCGGTAAAGAGTATGAAGCCGATGAGATCGGTGTGCTTAAATTGGATATGTCACCCCGAAAAGAGCTTGGAACGGGAGATGTAGGATATATTATTTCTGGAATAAAAACTTCACGGGAAGTAAAGGTTGGCGATACGATTACACACATAGCCCGTCCGTGTGATAAGGCCATCGATGGGTTCGAAGAGGTGAAGCCGATGGTATTTGCCGGAGTTTATCCCATCGAAAGCGAAGATTTCGAAAATTTGAGGGCATCGTTAGAGAAATTGCAGTTGAATGATGCCTCGTTGACATTTCAACCGGAATCTTCTGTTGCGTTAGGGTTCGGTTTCCGTTGCGGATTTCTCGGCTTGTTGCATATGGAAATAGTACAGGAGCGGCTCGACCGGGAGTTCGATATGGATGTCATTACTACTGTACCCAACGTATCTTATAAAGTATATGATAAAAAAGGAAATGTGACCGAAGTGCACAACCCATCCGGTTTGCCCGATCCTACTTTGATCGAGAAAATAGAGGAGCCTTATATCCGGGCGTCAGTCATAACAATAACCGATTACATCGGTCCGATTATGACCCTTTGTTTGGGAAAACGGGGAGAACTCATCAAACAGGAATATATTTCGGGCAATAGAGTAGAGTTGATTTATGATTTGCCTTTGGGAGAGATCGTAATCGATTTTTATGACAAGTTGAAAAGTATTTCCAAAGGGTATGCTTCGTTCGATTATCATCTCCATGACTTCAGACCGTCGAAACTGGTGAAATTGGATATTCTTCTGAATGGTGAACCGGTAGATGCTTTATCGACTTTAACTCACTTCGACAATGCGGTCTCTTTTGGTCGTCGTATGTGTGAAAAACTGAAAGAGTTAATTCCGCGTCAGCAATTCGATATTGCCATACAAGCTGCAATCGGGGCAAAGATCATTGCTCGTGAAACGATAAAGGCCGTGCGTAAGGATGTGACTGCCAAATGTTATGGTGGAGACATAAGCCGTAAACGTAAACTTCTGGAAAAGCAGAAAAGAGGAAAGAAACGTATGAAACAGATCGGTTCTGTTGAAGTGCCTCAAAAAGCGTTTTTGGCGGTATTGAAATTAGATTGAGAAATGTCGAAAGTAGCACGCGAAGAGAGGTGACTCCCTTCCGTGTCTATTTCCCTGTCGGATTATATATTTTTTATGTATTTATCCTACAAAAAAACAGGAAATGATTAAACTGTGATAGCTTGATTTCTGTTTTACAAAAAGTTAAGACTTTAAAATTATGAAAGATTCTATTTTTGCCATTCGGAGAACCTTGCAAAACTACACGAATGGCGGTTACGTATTGATTCTGGTAACGGTACTGGCCATGATTATTGCCAATTCACCTTTTGCATCGGTATATTTTTCATGGTGGGATGTCCCGGTTTCTTTACAAATCGGGAATTTTAATCTGTTTAGCCACCATGGCGAACCGATGACTTTGATGCAATTTATAAACGATGCCCTTATGGCAGTTTTTTTCTTTTCCGTAGGTCTTGAGATTAAAAGAGAAGTGCTTGTCGGTGAATTGTCATCGGTAAAACAAGCATTGCTGCCGGTTATTGCTGCCGTAGGGGGTATCGTGTTGCCTATCTTGATTTTTCGTATGGTTGCCGATGGTGAGGCGGTGTTGAGAGGAAGTGCTATACCGATGGCTACCGATATCGCTTTTTCTTTGGGTATTTTGAGCATGTTGGGCAAACGGGTGCCGATCGGGTTGAAAATATTCCTGGCCACTCTTGCGGTTGCCGATGATATCGGCGGTATTTTGGCAATTGCCATATTTTATTCCGGAGAGATTTACTTTTCTTATTTATTGTATGCGCTGGGATTATTGTTGATTTTGCTGATGGGTTCGAAATGGCATATCAATAGTAAGATGTTTTATATCCTTATCGGTATTGCCGTTTGGTTCTTGTTCCTGAATTCAGGAATACATCCTACTATTGCCGGAGTTTTAGTCGCCTTCTGTGTACCGGCACATCCTGTGATGCATACAGAAAAGTTCATTAATAAAATCAAAGATACGGTTTCTCGTTTTCCTGCATCGGAGAATCAAGAAAGCGGAGAGACCCATATCCTGAGTAAAGAACAGTTGAACCTGTTGAAATGCGTTGAGTCTGCTTCGGATAAAGTAATCAGTCCTTTGCAAGATCTCGAAGACACGCTTCATCCGATCGTAAATTATTTGATAATACCCTTATTCGCCTTTGCCAATGCCGGTATTGCTTTATCCGGGTTCGACCTGTCTTCTGTTTTGCAAGGAGTAAGTCTGGCTGTGCTTTTGGGGCTTGTATTGGGTAAATTCCTCGGAATATTTTCTTTTACGTTTATTGCAATAAAAATGCGATGGGTACCTATGCCTCATGGCGCAACATGGAAAACCGTAGCCGGAGTATCAGCACTTGGCGGAATAGGATTCACGGTATCTCTGTTTATTGCCAATCTTTCTTATGGCGATATTCCTGAAGGAGAATTATTGTTGAATCAGGCTAAAATGGGAATTTTATTGGGATCGTTACTTGCCGGTATTATTGGTTATTCTTTATTGAACCTGTTTTTGCCGAAACATTTACCCGAAGACGAACTGTAAACGATATGTCGAAACGTAAAAAAGAGAGGGCTGTCATCGCGACAGCCCTCTCTTTTTTACTACTTAATTAACCTAAACCTTAATTCCATGAAAATCTGTATCAAATATAAAAATATGTTTTTATACATAACAAATATAGTAATCGAAATAGCTTTTTATTTAACATGATTTGTTAAACGAGTATTGCTTGTTAACAAAACAAACCCTATTCGTTAACATTTTGACTTATTTATTATCGAATTGTTTATAATGTGGTTGAAGAACTTTTTTAAAGTGATACTGTTTTTATTGTAAAAATAGTTTTATGATATTAATTACCGATATTTCCGAATGTTTGGGAAATGATGTATTGATGGCCTTAGACGAACGAAAAACGACAATTCCGATTCGTGTAATTGTCGGAGCGCAGCAATATTTACCCTCTTGCACCCATCTGAATGCAGAATTTTCCGAAGTTTCATTTTATGATATGCCTTCTTTGGATACGGTTTTTCAAGGAGTCGACCGTTTATTGATCTGCAATTCAAATTTTTTGCAGGATTATCGTGCCGCTTATACCAATTTGGTAAGATGTGCTCAAGAATCGGGCGTAAAGCACATATTATTTGTGAGTTTGGTTTCCCATGTCGGCGAATCGTCTCGGATGGCGTGTGAAGATCGGGAGATTGAAGATATAATCAAGGCTTCGGGTATATCTTATACGATTCTTCGAACCAATATGCTGATGGAGTATATACCTTTTTTTATAGGTGCGACGATAGAAAACCGGCATATTTATTATCCGGGCGGGAACGGACGGATCGGTTTCGTTTCTTCAAAAGATGTTGCAAAAGCCATTGCCGAATTGCTTATAGTAAATAATCCTGAGAATAAGATTTATACGCTGACTCATGAGGTCTCCTATTCTTTTGAAGATATTGCAGAAAAACTTTCTCGACAGAAGGGGTATAAGATCGTCTATGAGCCGGTGGGGGTCGACCTTTACGAAGAGGCTCTTTTGGAGGTAAATCTGTCGGTATTTGTCGTGAAGCGTTTAAGTTCGGTCGCCTCGGCGATAATTCGTAATGAGTTTGACCAGACGGGGTATATGTTGCAAAGATTATTGAACAACGACAATTCTTTGCCTAAACTGAAAACCGGAATAAAAAATTGGTTTTTTAAAAAAGATCAAGCTCCATTGGAATGGAATCATTCTTTGACATCGTTATCCGACTATTTGCAAGTCGCATATTCAGAATGATTTTGTGTCTCTTTGGTAAGTCTATCGATTTTTCTTATTTTTAGAGACTTATTTATATTAATAGGGTTAAATATCGAATTGTAGTGTAAGAAATAAATTGGGTTAAATAATAAAATACAGCGATTTATGAAGATCAAAGTTGTCGTCATGTTATTTTTTGCAGCTTTGCTGCTGGGTGCCTGCAATAAGAAAAAACTTATTGACAAGCAAGAGTTGGTGTCTCAAGAATGGATATTGTCCGAGTTTAAAAGCGGTGATACGTTGCAGCAATTACCTGCCGAGAACTTGGTAATATCTTTTACCGACACGAATACTGTTTACGGGACAGCCGGTTGCAACCGCTTTATGGGACGCTATGAATTGTCTGCAGAGAAGGGGTTCTCAATCGTTTCTGAAGGAATGACCATGATGGCTTGTCCCGACCTTGAATTTGAAGGCATATATATGCAGGCATTGTCCGAAGCCCGTTTTGCGTCGCTGAATGAGGGCAATCTCGTTATCGAAGGGAATGAAGGTAAAACCGTATTGACCTATCATCCCTATGTTGAGAACGTCGGTGTAGCAACCGATGAGCATGATTGCAATGCAGCAGCCGGTTATATGTGGTCTGAGGTGAAAAAAGAGTGTATTCGCATATTTGAGACCGGAATCCGTATGAATTCTTGTCTCGATAAGAATGCGACTACATCGGCTTTTTTAGTATTTTCTCCCGATTCGTTACAAGTAGAGTTGTTCTTGCCCGAAGATACCATACATCCTGTATTGGTATATCAATCGATGCAAGATGGTGAGTATATATGGGCTTCTGAAAATAATGATGGATATGATGTGATAAAGAAGAACGGAACCTGGACGATCCGGCATCAAAAAAATCCTCTATACGTTTCTGTATGCGAGACGGAATAAAACATAAACATAAAACAAACCCTCCTGAAATATTGATGCTGTTATAATTTCAGGAGGGTTATATGTTGAAAAAACAAAATTTTCGCTTGTGAGAGTTTATAATTTGTATCCCCAATCTTTCAGTGCAAAGTCCCAGTTGCTTTCTACGATACGAACAGTCTCTTCCTCATATTTATACTGATTCTTTTTGTATCCTTTTTTCGTATCCAGATAGGCTTCTATGGCAGGCCGGGCTTTCTCAAATCCGGGAATTGACAACGTCTCATAGATGTTTTTTGTCATTTCCAGCGCATTCTTCTCGAAATCCTCAAATTTGACCTCTATAAGATTCCCTTTAGGGATAAGGCCTTTGTCTTTTTCGTATTTAAAGTATAGGTCGCGGTATGTTTTGATGATATTCTCCTCAATTTCCTTGTTCGAGAAATCTTCCAGTTTCAGTGGCTGTATGGTATTTGTAAAGAAACTTCTTGTCGATTCGAAAACCGTATATGGATTTCTCATTAAATAGATGAATTTTGCATTCGGGAACATCTCCAACAGTTGCGGTATTCTTCCCGTATGAGGAGGATTTTTGGACAAAAACCGACTCCCTTTCGTGTTCCATAACGAAATCTTAATCAAACGTTCGAAGACCGATTTGAATGTTGCCAGTTCTTCGGGCGTAATGTCTTCAAAAAGCAGATACTTCTTGCTATACTCTTGCCAATATTTGGGGAAAAACCAGAAATTGTAAAAAGAGTATGGCAACATATTGGATAAAGCAAACTCTTCTTCTTGCGGAAGATCGACTTTCAGTTCCATATTGTCGGTCGGTCTTTTATCCGGCATCAATAGAGCGGTCTGCTTTTTAAAAAATGATTGTCCGAATAACATCAAATTGGGAAATACGGTCTGATAGGTCGTATTATATCCGAACTGCTTGTCACAAGAGAATACATTGTGGACAAAAGTCGTTCCACTTCTCCAATGTCCGAGAATAAATACCGGATCGTTTTCGATTGTTTTGTCGGCAAGTAGTTTTTTGTATCTGCGATCTTCGAACGGCTGCAATAGACTGAGCAATCGGCATACTGACTTTGTCAAGTAATATTTTTGTTTATACCCTTTGTCTACGACACGGCCTTCGGTAACACCCTTGAACGTTTTCCAGTCTGCACCTACAAGCGTGTTGATCGGAAGTTTTGAAAATTCTAATAAGCCCATATTAAGATAACTTGATGTTAATGACGTCTTCGACAGCCGAAGAAATATTTTGGCAGAATACCGTAAATCGATCTTTGTCTGCACTTATTGTATCATTCGTCTTTTCGTCAGACAATTGTATGGCGATTGTCCCTGTCGGAATATCGGTGATTTCGTTTTGTGAGTCGATACAAATGACGATAATACCCTGTTTTTGCAGAGACAAAGCCAATGAAACCATCGCTTCTCCTGAAACTTGCAATGTCTTGGAATCGAATACGACAGCAAAATGTCCCGTATCGAATAGTCTCCGTTCCAATATTCCCGAGAACTCTCTGACCGAAGCAATATTCTTTCCGGAAATAATGAATAATTTCCCTTGCTGGCCTAATGCTTTTGCCCGTTCTTCTGCCGAAACGAGAGATTCTCCGCGTCTCATGCGTTCGCAGTCTTCTTGGGTAATTGTCGAAGCAAGGTCCGATGCATCGACTTGGTCGATGATCATACCGACAGCACAAGTATTATTGGTAATCGGATCGATCAATATAAACGCACCGCAACTTTTGTTTTGTTTATAAGGATCGAAAAATAGCGGTTTGTTTGTCATGAATACAGCCCGTCCGATTTCGTTGAGTTGAAGATTCTCGGTCATAGACTGTTCCATGGTGTTGACATCTACCTTATAGCGTATCTGGTCGATTCTGACCCGTGTTGTGTTGGTAGTGTGCTTGATATAATATTGAAGATCTCTGTCCATCGGTTTTTCATCCATCCATACGAGCATCGCTTCAAAGTTTCTGCTGATGTGAGGAAGATTGTCCGGATGCACGAGCATTTCGCCTCTCGATAGGTCGATCTCATCTTCCAAGGTTATCGTGATCGATTGCGGAGAAAATGCCTCGTCCAGTTCACCTTCATAAACATGAATTCCTTTGACATGCGATATTTTACCGGACGGTATCGCCATGACCTTATCTCCTTTGTGTACGATACCCGAAGATATCTTTCCGGAGAATCCTCTGAAGTCTAAGTTCGGACGCAATACGTATTGAATCGGATATCTGAAATCTTTTAGGTTGTGGTCGTTTGCAATGTGTACGGTTTCGAGAAAATCGAGTAGGGCAGGGCCCTTGTACCAAGGCATATTGTTCGATTTATCTACGACATTGTCTCCTTTTAACGCCGATAACGGGATACAATTGATATCTGGAATTCCCAGAGGGGTAACAAATTGCTTGTAGTCGTTCACTATTTTGTCGAATATCTTTTGGTCATATTCTACAAGATCCATTTTGTTGACCGCCAGAACTACATGTTTAATACCGAGAAGAGATACGAGATACGTGTGTCGGCGAGTTTGGGTAATGACTCCGGTACGGGCATCGACAAGGATAATCGCCAGATTGGCAGTCGATCCTCCGGTAATCATATTTCGGGTATATTGTTCGTGTCCCGGAGTGTCGGCAATGATAAATTTTCGTTTGTTCGTAGAAAAGTAACGATAGGCGACATCGATTGTGATTCCTTGTTCCCGTTCAGCTTTCAACCCGTCCAGCAGTAATGCGTAGTCGATGTTGTCTCCGGCATTTCCGACACGTTTACTGTCTCGTTCCAGAGCATCCAACTGATCTTCATACAATTTTTTACTGTCGAATAGCAATCTCCCTATTAAGGTAGATTTCCCGTCATCTACCGAACCGGCGGTCAGTAGTCGGAGCAAATCTTTTTTCTCATCTTGATCGAGAAAATCGGATATATTTAATTTTGTTGTCATCTTTACGTGTCCTTAAAAGTAACCTTCTCTTTTTTTCTGTTCCATACTGGCATCTTGATCGAAGTCTATAACCCGGGTTGTCCGTTCCGACTTAGTGGTAACCATCATTTCTTCTACGATTTTTTCGATCGTGTCGGCTTCAGACTCTATCGCTCCGGTAAGCGGGTAACATCCTAAAGTCCTGAATCTTACTTTCATCATTTTCGCCTTTTTTCGGTATTCTTCGGGCATTCGGTCATCATCTACCATGATCAGGTTTCCATCGATATTGACGATAGGGCGTTCTTTTGCAAAATATAAGGGAACGATAGGTATGTTCTCTAACCGTATGTATTGCCAGATGTCGAGTTCTGTCCAGTTTGATAGCGGAAATACCCGTATCGATTCTCCTTTGTGTACCCGGGCGTTATAAATATCCCATAATTCGGGACGTTGGTTTTTGGGGTCCCATTGGTGAAACCGATCGCGGAAAGAGAATATTCGTTCTTTGGCACGTGATTTTTCTTCATCTCTGCGGGCTCCGCCGAAAGCGGCATCGAACTTATATTTATCAAGTGCATTTAAGAGGGCTTGGGTTTTCATTAAATCCGTGTGCACCTTACTTCCGTGTGTAAAAGGTCCTACTCCGGCCTTGAATGCTTCCATGTTCGATTCGACAATCAGGTTCCAATCGTGTGTTTTCGCATATTCGTCTCTGAACTGAATCATTTCCTTGAATTTCCATTTCGAATCGATATGCATCAATGGGAAAGGAGGGCGTCCCGGAGCAAAGGCTTTTTCGGCCAGACGCACCATTACAGAGGAGTCTTTTCCTATGGAATATAGCATTACCGGATTTTCAAATTCTGCCACAACCTCCCGTATAATGTGTATGGCCTCTGACTCCAGTTCCTTTAAATGACTTAATTTATAAGTTGACATGTATTGTTCAAATTTAATTTTTAGCGCAAAATTACTCATTCGGTAAGATACTTGAACCGAATTAAATGTTAAAAGAAACTATTCTCGGGAAAATAGTTTTCTTGAGAATAGCGACACTTTCCTCTAAACTTTGAGCAGAAGTATCGATTGACAAATCAGGATGTTCCGGAACTTCAAAAGGTGAGGATATACCCGTAAAATCTTTTATTTCACCTTTTCTTGCCTTTTTATACAATCCTTTTACATCTCGTTGTTCACAAACTTCGAGCGGAGTACTTACATAAATTTCCATGAAATCCTCTTTCCCGATTATCTCGGCAGCCATTCGGCGTATTTCGTTTGTTGGGCTGATAAAGGCTGCAATGGTAACGATGCCGCAATCTACAAACAGTTTCGAAACCTCTGCAATCCTTCGGATATTTTCGATACGGTCTGCTTCAGAAAAACCGAGGTTGTTGTTAATTCCGCTGCGAATATTGTCTCCATCGAGAATTCTGCATAATATACCGTTTTGATATAACTCTCTCTCCAGAGCAATGGCTAACGTGCT
Organism: uncultured Bacteroidales bacterium; assembly: GCA_949297285.1. Lineage (GTDB taxonomy): Bacteria > Bacteroidota > Bacteroidia > Bacteroidales > Coprobacteraceae > Coprobacter. The sequence continues at coordinate 23,129 of CASFRL010000001.1, read as the reverse complement.
TTTCCCTGAGCCCGACAATCCGGTAAACCAAAGCATGAGCCCTTTTTGCCGTAATAATTTTTCTCTGTCGCTACGTTGTAGCATTCGGTCGAATATGGGATAAATATGTCTTTCTTCCATATCTGTGTTTGTTTATTTTAAGGGAGTAAATTCCCATATAAGGGGAATTAATATTATGGATAATATAAATACGATTAGGTTGAGCGGAAGTCCTATTTTCAAGAAATCCTTGAATTTGTAACCTCCGACGCTTTGAACGATCAAATTGGTCTGGTATCCGATCGGGATAGAAAAACTTGCAGATGCAGCTACGCAGATCGTAATAAAAAATGGCATCGGAGCTACACCCAACTCTGTCGAAAGAGATAATGCTATCGGGTAGGTGAGTGCTGCCGCTGCATTGTTTGTAATGGCTTCGGTGCAAATGTTGGTAATAAGAAATAGCGCTGCCAATACAGCATGCGGCCCATAATCTTTTACAACATCTATAATGGCTCCGGCAATAATGTTGGCAATACCGGAGTTTGTCATGGCTTGGCTGATTGCAAAGGCAGAAGCAATAGCAATCAATACATCCCAACTTACATATTTCGTATATTTCTTTGCCGGGAATATTTTTAATGCTGTCATGGCAAATAAGGCTGCCGCTGCAAAATAGAACATATCTATTTTCAATCCGTTGATTCTGGGCATATATTCGCCAATGGTTGCTCCCACAATCATAAAGACGAGAATAACCGATGCCAGCCAACGGCGGCTTTTTTGCTGCGGTGCTTCGAAATCTCCGGCGTCGGATACAAGATAGAAGACCTTTGAATCACCCCATGTCGGGATAAACGAATCGTCAGTAAGCAAAACGAGGTTATCCCCTTCTTGCAATTTTATTTTGTTCAGTCCGGTAGTAATTCGTTCTCCGTTACGGTTTACGGCCGTAACAATACCGCCGTAATGCCTGAAAAAATCGAATTTTCCCAATGTTTGACCGATACCAGGGAAGCGAGGGCCTAATACCACTTCTACTAATTTAACTGCCGACTGAATAAAATCCTTATCTGCATTTTGTAAACAGGTCAGTTCGATTCCGTTTGTATTGATAAGAGTCTTTAAATGAGAAGATTTCCCCGCCAGAATAATCTGATCCGATGCTCGTAAGACGATTCGTTGTTTGTCTGCCGGTAAGAAATTGTTGTTGCGATATACGCCGTACACACTCATTTGGGGAATTTCCTTAAAATGACCGTGGTCTACCATAGACCCTATTAAGAGACTGTTTTCTGGTATGATTGCATCGAAATAATATTCTTTTATCTCTTTTCCGGAGTCTCCTTTTAGATTGCTTCCCGGAAGTAGCCTTTTACTGGCTATGAAAATATAAATTAATCCTACGATTGTTATAATAATGCCGATTTTACTCAATTCAAACATTTTCAGTCCTTCGTATCCCGATTCTTGCATCATCCCGTGAATGACCAAATTGGTAGAAGTCCCTATCAATGTGCAAAGTCCGCCTAAAATAGTGGCATACGAAAGCGGGATCAAAAATTTTTGAGAGGGCATGTTGACGAATTCGGCCCATTTTTTTATGATCGGGGCAAAAATAACCACTACGGCCGTATTATTTAAAAAAGCAGATATGAAGCTGATTATTGGCAGCATTCTTAATTGTGCCGATCTGATCGATGTTTTGGTCTGAGGTAGAATCTTTTTTATCAAATAGTCTAATGCTCCGGATCTTCTGACCCCCTCACTGACCAAGAATAAAATGGCTACCGTAATCATTCCCTGATTACTGAATCCTGCAACCATCTCTTTCGGTGTAATGATTCCCATGAGCATAAAACCGATAGCAACCAGCAATAATGTAAGGCCCGGTCGCATTTTATCCATAGCCAGCACGATCAGCATGGCTATTAAAGAGATTAAAACAATGATGGCTTCTATACTCATTTCTGTAAATTCGGGGTTATTCGACGATAAACCAAGGATTAAGTAAATCTTCTTTGTTATAACAAATTGGGGTTTCCCGATCGGTATGATAAATCTCTTTTCCCGCAGCACGGGCTATTGCATGCCCGGCAGCCGTATCCCATTCCATCGTCGGTGCAAAACGCGGATAAATGTCGGCACAGCCTTCGCTAACCAAGCATATTTTTATGGAACTCCCGACCGACGTTGTGACAAGGTCGGGGTGCTTTTGTCGCAAATTTTCAATAAACGAAGACGTTTCAGGACTTAGGTGGGAACGGGATGCCACAACCGTGAAAGGCCGGTCTTCATGCTTGATTGGCAACGATATGGAAAACTTCCGTAAATCTTCGGCCGATAAAAGTTTTGATTCAAGATCTATATTTTCTACTTTATATGCTCCGTATCCGGTGCATCCGTAATAAAGAATTTTTTTTACCGGAACATAAATGACGCCCAGTTCTGGAATTCCGTTCGAGATAAGAGCGATATTGACCGTAAACTCTCCGTTTCGTTTGATAAATTCTTTTGTCCCGTCCAGCGGATCCACTATCCATAATTTTTCCCACGATTTACGAATCGAGTAGTCGATATTTTTACCTTCTTCACTCAATACCGGGAATGACGTCTTGTCAAGAAAAGATGAAATTACTTCATTAGATTTCTTATCGGCTATCGTAAGCGGCGAATTGTCTGCTTTTCGTTCGATTTCGAAATCAGAATTCGGATCTGTATATATTTTCATAATTTCAGATCCGGCTTTTATGGCTGCAAGGATAGCTATATTTAATTCATGTTGCATATTTCCCCAATACAATAAAAAGACTTAAGCAAAACGCCCAATTTCTTAAAATTAAGGGGCAAAGGTAATAAAACTTTGCTATATTATATAATATAGAATACTTAATAATACGTAAGGTCCGATTTTAAGGCCTATGCTTGTAAAATATTTTGAGCGATTGGCCATAGCGATGTTATATTTGCTATCTTTGAATAAAAAAAATATGGAAGATCGTATTGTCGTTTTTATGACTTTCGAAGATTTGACAAGGGCCTATCTTATCAAGGGTATATTAGAAGACAACAAAATACCTTGTTTCATTTCAGACGAGAATACCTTATTGGTTTATCCTTTATACAACCAATGCTTGGGGGGTATAAAATTATCGATATTCGAGAAAGACCTGGAAAGGGCAGTTCGGGCTGTCGAAGAGCAGCAAAAGGCTTTCGAAATACCGGAAGAGCAACAAAAAGTGAACAGTTTGGCCGATGATGGACCGGTATGCCCGGTATGCGGCTCTCGCAATGTAGCCTATGGTGCTTCTGTACGACATAAATATAATTGGTTGACCATACTTGTATCGTTATTTCTCCAAATATATCCGTTCTCTATTCGGAAAAGCTATCATTGCTTTGAATGTGGAAATGATTTTAAAATGGCAAAAAATTAAATATCTTCCAAAAAATATTTTTATTCTGGTTCGCTTTGTATCTTTGTAAAGATTTTAGCGGAGTTTCTTCTTATGGAAAGAAAAATAAGTAAATTGATAATCTCTTTAATTTTATGTTTTTGTATGAGCTGTACATCTGACAAGGAGCATGTTTATGTGCTGATCGAAACCGATTTGGGCGATATTAAAGTAAAATTATATAATGAGACACCTCTTCACCGAGATAATTTTATTAAATTGGTGAAAGAAAACTACTATGATGGGCTTTTGTTTCACCGGGTTATAAAAGATTTTATGATACAAGGTGGCGATCCTGATTCTAAAGGAGCTCCTGCCGATAAAATGTTGGGAAGCGGAGGCCCCGGTTATACGATCCCGGCAGAAATTGTCTACCCGTTGTACTATCATAAAAAAGGAGTTTTGGCTGCCGCTCGTCAAGGAGACGAAGTAAATCCGAAAAAAGAATCTTCAGGGTCACAATTTTACATAGTTACCGGGAATATATATTCCGAAGGAAAATTAAAAGCGCTGGAACAACAACTTTCTCAAATAAAAGAGCGTAATATTTTTAACCGTTTGGTTGGCGAACACAGATCTGAAATTATGCAATTGCGTAAAAATCGGGACCAAGAAGGACTAATGTCTTTGCAAGACTCTCTTATTGCACAAACCCATGAACTGATGCTTGAAGAAGGGCCGGTAATGTTTACTCCGGAACAGAAAACTGCATATACATCGGTAGGCGGGGCTCCGCATCTGGATGGCGAATATACCGTATTCGGAGAGGTTGTAGAAGGACTTGATGTCGTGGATAAAATACAGGCAGTTTCTACGGGAAAGGCCGATCGCCCGAAAAAAGATATATCAATGCGCATGAAAATTATAGAATAGTGATTCGGATTAATAAGTACTGTTTGTCGAACGGTTTACGTTTAATTCACCATCAAGATAAAGAAACTCAGATGGTGGCATTAAACCTTTTGTACGATGTAGGGTCTAAGGATGAAAATCCGGATTGTACAGGGTTTGCTCATTTATTTGAGCATTTGATGTTTGGTGGCTCAGTTAATATCCCCGATTTCGATACCCCGTTACAGAAAGCCGGCGGCGAAAACAATGCGTGGACAAGCAATGATATAACAAATTATTATTCGGTAGTCCCCCGACAAAATGTCGAAACTGCTTTTTGGTTGGAGTCGGATCGAATGCTTGGACTCGATTTTTCGGAAAAAACGCTGTCGGTGCAGAAACAGGTCGTAATAGAGGAGTTTAAACAACGCAACTTAAATCAACCGTATGGTGATATTCCTTTGTTGATAAGGCCTTTGGCTTATAAAGTGCATCCATACCAATGGCCTACGATAGGGAAACGGGTAGAACACATTGAACAGGTAAAACTGGAAGATGTGAAATCGTTCTTTTATAAATATTATGCTCCAAATAATGCTATTTTAGCAGTTACGGGAAATATATCTTTTGAAGAAGTCGTATCGCTTGCCGAGAAATGGTTCGGACCGATTGGCCGGAGAAATGTCGGAGTGCGGAATCTGCCGTCAGAGCCACATCAAGAGTCTCCCCGGTTTCAAGAAGTTCGGCGATCGGTACCCTTGGATGCGATAACAAAAGTATATCACATGTGCCGGAGGATGGATAAAGAGTATCATTGTTTCGACTTGTTGTCCGATATACTTTCCAATGGGAGGTCTTCTCGTTTGTTTCAACGACTTGTCATGGATCGGAAACTTTTTGCTGATATTGATGCCAGTATTACCGGAGATATAGATGAGGGGTTGTTTATGATTAAAGGAAGAGTCAATAAAGGTATTTCACTGGAGATTGCAGATCGAGCAGTTGTTGAAGAATTGAATAAGTTGAGAGCCGAAGAGGTATCAGCGTATGAATTGCAGAAGGTTGTCAATAAATTTGAGTCGAACGACCGGTTTTCCAATATCAATTATTTGAATAAAGCAACGAATTTAGCATACTACGAGTTGTTGGATAAAGCTGAAAATATCAATACCGAAATAGAAAAATACAAAGATATTACTCCCCGAATGTTGAAAGAAATAGCAGAACGAGCGCTTGTCGAAGAGAATAGTTCGACGCTTTATTATTGTGCAGATAATAATTTATAGGCAGAGCGATAAAATCTTTAGGATTTTGGCGTGTGAATTAATATGAAAATCAATAACAGGTAGTAAACGGGACTACACAGAGATTCAAATTTTTAAGAATCTTTGGCGTAGGTAATAGAGAGTAATATGCGATTTAAGTTGATACTTACAGTAAAATCAGACCGATTTGGGAATGTGCTTCCGGTGAGTTACCAATATGAGTTGTCTTCTTGTATTCACCGGATGTTGACCGAGAATAAAGAACTGTATGAGCAGTGGTTGAGGATAAACGGCTTTTTGCCTGAATTGAGTGTAAAATATAGATTATTATCTATTTCTAATTTTTATATCCCCAAAATTAAAGTCGAAACCGATCGTTTGTTTATCCTTTCAAAAAGAATACAGCTATGGATATCTTGTTTGCCGGAGCGTTCTACCGAAGAATTTATCAATACGCTTTTTGCCGGAAAAAACTTATTGATCGGAGACCGTCATACTCAAGTGGACTTGCAGGTAGATGATATCATAAAGACTGATGTGGAGACTTATGGCGAAACATTAAACTATCTTTCTCTGTCTCCGATTGTTTTCGTACAGGTACGTCCGAATAAAAGTATCGAATATGTAAGTCCGTCGACTCCCGGATATGAAGAGATTTTGTTGAATCATATTTTAGAAAAATACCGTCATTTTTTTGGAAAAGATTTTTCTGGCGATATGAATTTCAGTTTCGAATTGTTGTCGGAGCCTAAGAGAAAAGGGATATTTATCAAACGTTTTACGAAAGAAGAATCGAAAATTATCGGTTACATGTACAAATTCAGACTGACATTGCACCCTGTGTTGCATCGATTGATTCATAATACGGGCTTGGGAGATAAAGTCAATTTGGGTTTTGGTTGCATCGAAATTTTAGAATAACTGAGAACTTTATTCTCGAAAAAAAGAAATCTTTGAAAAAAGTGATTTTTTTTATATGATTTGACAAAATAATTTTTTTATTTTGTCTCTCTAAAGTAATTAGCTTTTTTTCTTAAAGAATTTGGATATGATGGACCTTCATGAAGCTTCTTTGCAGGAGTCGTCTGCTCAGGCAGAGAAGAGCACTACCACGGAAAATGTTTCTTTACCGGAAACCGCTAAAGAGATTAAACTGTCTCGAGAAGAAATTGTTGCGAGGCTTAGAGAGCTCGTAAATAAACCGGTAGAAGAAGTAAGAGACGAAATAGATTTATTGAAACAAAATTATTATAAACTTCGTAAAAATGAAGTGGAAGATGCCCGCCGAAAATTTGAAGAAGAGACGGATGGCACCTCCGAATTTTCTCCTAAAGCTGACGAATGGGAAGATGAATTGAAAGATTTGTTGAATGTGTTTAAAGAGAAAAAGGCAAAATACCTCGAACAGCAGGAGAAAATAAAAGAAGAAAATTTGCTTCGTAAGAAATCTATATTGGAAGAAATAAAGAAGATTACCGAAGATTCTGATAATATAAACAAGCATTACAACGATTTTCAACAATTGCAGCAGGCTTTCAAGGAAATTACCGATATTCCGGCCTCCGCTGTCAATGAATTATGGAAGACTTATCAGCTGTATGTCGAGCATTTTTATGATTTGTTGAAAATCAATAAAGAATTGCGCGATTATGATTTCAAGAAAAATTTAGACTTGAAATTGGCAATTTGTGAATCGGCCGAGGCATTGGCTAAGAATGAAGATATTGTAGCTGCATTTAAATCTTTACAATCTTTGCATGATGAATGGCGGGCCATAGGACCGGTAGCCAAAGAGTTGCGTGAAGATTTGTGGAATCGGTTCAAAGCGGCATCTACGGTAATAAACAAAGCCCACCAACAACACTTTGAGTCTCTGAAAGCCGACGAACAAAAAAATGAGGAAGCGAAGATCGCTATCTGTGAAGAGATTGAAGCAATCGATATGTCTGCATTGAAATCATTTAGTGCCTGGGACGAAAAGACGAAAGATATTATCGCATTGCAGGAACGTTGGAAAAATATAGGTTTTGCATCCCGTAAGGTGAACAATGCCTTGTTCGAACGCTTCCGTAAAACGTGCGATGAGTTCTTTAAACAAAAAGCCGAATATTTTAAGCGGGTGAAGGACGAAATGTCTCTTAACCTTGAAAAGAAAAAAGCTTTGTGTGAAAAGGCCGAAGCGCTGAAAGACAGTACCGATTGGAAAAATACGACCGACCAGATGATTGCCATTCAGAAAGAATGGAAAACCATAGGTCCGGTATCGAAGAAATATTCCGATGCAATATGGAATCGGTTTATCGCTGCTTGTGACTATTTCTTCGAACAGAAAAATAAACAAACGGCTTCTTTGCGCCAAGTAGAGCAAGAAAATTTACTTTTGAAAAAAGCGGTCATTGAAAAATTAGAATCCCTGGATGATGCAATGGCTCCTGCCGACGCAATAGCATTGGTAAAAACGTTGATGGCAGAATGGAATCAGATAGGCCACGTACCGTTTAAAGAAAAAGATAAAATATATAAAAGCTATAAAGCTGCGCTGGATAAACATTTTAAGCGGCTAAATATGAACGAAGCACAGAATCGCCTGAATTCATTTACCGCAACAGTTCAACAGATGGCATCATCTGATCAAGCTCAAAATAAATTGTATCGCGAGCGCGAACGGCTGATGCGTTCTTATGAGCATATTAAAGCAGAATTGCAAACTTATGAAAACAATATGGGCTTTTTGAATATCTCCTCTAAAAGCGGAGGTGGTATGCTCAAGGAAATGGAACGTAAAATCCAGAAGTTGAAAGATGAAATGCAATTGATTGCTCAGAAAATTGAGTTGATCGATGAAAATTTATAAATAGAAAAAATATATTCGGCTCGTAATAAACTAAGGTTTGTTACGGGCTGTTTTATCAATAGTCACATAGATGCTTCTATTGTGAATAAGTGTTTGAAAGTATGGAAAGAAGAGATAGAGGGCGTTTTATAAGAGGATTGGTTGCTATCGGCGATTTTTGTTGCATCAATCTTGTTTTTCTTCTGGTTTGCTTGTTTTTCGATTCGGACATGATTCTTCAGTTCAACCAGAAAATAGTTTGGCTTTTATTAAATATCTCTTATTTCCCGGTCGTATTAATGTTTAATCAAATACATAATACGCGTATTATCTATATCGATTCGTTATTGTTAGCCGCCTCGGAATCAGTAATTTTATTATTCCTGATTTTTATACTGTTGCTTACATTCCTACAAATTGAGGTAGGTACGGTTGTCCTATTTACTTTTTTTGTAGGCTTCTTTATCTCTTTAAATCTTTGGTGGCTTTTGGCAAGTCGGGTCTTAAAATATTATAGAAGTAAAGGGTATAATTTTAAGAGAGTCATTATTGTCGGTGCAGGAAAAACGGGGTTGATGCTGTTTCGGGAGTTGCATTCTGATTTGGGATATGGATATAAGTTTCTCGGATTTTTTGATGATAATGCCGATTTGAAAGGTCAAGTTCCCCAACTGTTAGGAGATACCAGTATGGTAGAGAAATTTGCGTTGGGAAATAATATCGATGAGATATATTGTGCCCTGCCCGGATCTCAGGACGAGAAAATATTGAAACTGCTTCAATTCTCTGAGCGTCATGCCATACGTTTTTTTATAGTACCGGAAATCAGCCGTTATGTTTTTCGGCGACTGCATTTTCAGATTATGGGACGTGTCCCGGTATTATCTGTTCGGGAAGAGCCTTTACAAAAATGGGAATTGAGAATGATTAAACGCTCTTTTGATCTCGTTTTCTCATCCATTGTTTTATTGTTTTCTCCATTGTGGTTGTTGCCGATCGCAATATGCGTAAAACTCTCCTCTCCGGGGCCTATATTATTTAAGCAGAAGCGGACGGGCTTTATGGGAAGAGAATTTAATTGTCTGAAGTTCAGAACTATGAGAGTAAATAGTGATAGCGATAAACTTCAAGCGACCAAAGGAGATCCTCGTATAACGCGTATCGGTGAATTTTTGCGAAAAACAAGTCTCGATGAGATGCCGCAGTTTATAAATGTCTTTAAAGGAGAAATGTCTGTTGTCGGTCCTCGTCCCCATATGCTGAAGCATACCAAAGACTATTCATCGATTATCGACAAATATATGGTACGCCATTTTATTAAACCCGGTTTGACAGGGTGGGCGCAGGTAAATGGTTATCGGGGAGAGACAAAAGAGTTGTGGCAGATGGAAAAAAGAGTCGAATACGATGTTTGGTATATAGAAAATTGGAATTTTATGCTCGACATGAAAATTATTTTCTTGACCTTGATCGGTGTTTTTAAAGGAGATCAGAATGCGTTCTGAAAAGTAATAAGATAAAAATTTGTGTATTAAAATTATAGAAGTGTAGATTATGAAAACTGCAATTGTCGGAACCGGTTATGTGGGTTTGGTAACGGGAACTTGTTTCGCTGAAATGGGTGCGAATGTTATTTGTGTGGATGTTGACCGGACCAAGATTGAAAAACTTAAGAATGGAATAATTCCTATTTATGAGCCGGGTTTGGAAGAATTGGTTAAGAAAAATTGTAATGACGGACGATTGAATTTTACGACAGATCTCGCTTCATGTATTAATGATGTCGATATTGTTTTCAGTGCAGTGGGTACACCGCCCGATGAAGACGGAAGTGCCGATTTAAGTTATGTCTTGGATGTTGCCCGTACGATTGGACGTACCATGAATAAATATCTTCTTATCGTTACGAAAAGTACAGTTCCTGTCGGAACGGCATCTTTGGTGCGGAAAACGATACAAGACGAATTGGATGCCCGAAAACTCGATATCCAGTTTGATGTTGCTTCTAACCCGGAATTCTTGAAAGAAGGAAATGCAGTAAATGACTTTATGCATCCCGATCGGGTAGTCGTGGGTGTGGAGTCGGAAAAGGCAAAAGCGTTGTTGTCTCGTCTTTATAAACCCTTTTTGATCAATAATTTCCGAATTATATTTATGGATGTCCCTTCGGCAGAGATGACCAAATATGCTGCAAATGCAATGTTGGCTACCCGTATTAGCTTCATGAACAGCATTGCCAATCTTTGCGAAAAGGTAGGTGCCGATATTAATATGGTACGTGCCGGGATAGGCAGTGATGAACGCATTGGTAGTAAATTCCTGTATGCCGGTTGCGGATATGGAGGTTCGTGTTTCCCGAAAGATGTCAGGGCATTGATAAAAACAGCATCAGAGAATGATGTTAATTTTGACATATTGAAAGCCGTCGAGCAAGTGAATGATGAGCAGAAAATGCTTCTTTTCAAGAAACTTTCGGCCTACTATTCAGGTGAATTGTCCGGAAAGACTATTGCTGTCTGGGGACTTTCGTTCAAGCCCGAGACCGATGATATGCGAGATGCTCCGTCGCTATTGTTATTAGACGCTTTGGTTAAGGCCGGATGTGTTGTAAAGGCTTACGACCCTATTGCCATGCCGGAGGCAAAACGTCGGTTGGGCGAGAAGAACATTATTTTTGTGAATGATATGTACGATGCTTTGGTCGATGCCGATTGTTTGATGTTGGTAACCGAATGGAAACAATTCCGGTTGCCGTCTTGGGTAGTTATCCATAAATTGATGAAGACTCATTATATATTGGATGGACGTAACATTTATGATCGAGAAGATGTAAAAGCTTTAGGTTTTGATTATGAATGTATAGGACGCTAAATGACTTTGAGCCAGAATACTCCCTTACAAGTTTAAAAAAAGTAGTAGGGATATGATTCGTTTCGTTTCGGGCAGGCAGAGATAATCGATACTGTTATGGCCGGGCGTGATTGTCTGGTTTTGGTGCCTACGGGAGGAGGAAGGTTTCTTTGTTATCAGATAGCGGCATTGTTGCGAGACGGAATGACGATTGTCGTTTCTCCGTTGTTGGCATTGATGAAGGATCAGGTCGATGCTGTTTCCCATGAAACCTATTCCGGCCGGGTTGAAAGGGATACTTTCTGCTCCCAATTATAGCGCGGCTCCAACGTGTCCCATGTTTGTTTGGCTCTTTGCCGGTCTGCCTGATACCCTTTCGGAAAAAATAGATGTTGCAGTTGGGGTTGTTCGAGATGCTTTATAACCAAGGTGAGCGCTTATCGGTGACCGAGTTGGGATGGAAAGTACTTCGAATGATGCCGAGGTATGGCTGACATGGATTTCTGATAATTCCTAATTTTGTCGTCATTCGTTCGCCATATCTTGCAATAAATGATATAATTTTTTCAAATCTTTTGAATAGAGAGATGTGTCGATCCGATCTTCCGGTTTGAGAATATATTCAGATCAACCGCGTTTGCATTATTTCGGATAAAACTTCTTATCTGACAGCCATACGGAAATATGATCGTTTTTGATGTTTTATCGATAGGGTAAGTGTTGCTCGGATGTGATGCGATTATTCGACTTGGGAGAAATGTGCCGCTAAGGGCTACTTATGGTTTATATAATTTCTCTGCTTGTAGGTTCGAAATTTAACGGTTCCTTTTTTTTCGATATATGTCGGGCGGTAGAGTTTTGAAAGAAAGAATATGTACCGTAATTCCGATAGCGATTGCGATTAAAAGTATAGCTATCCATAGTGATGCGGCTATCCATGCCGACACTCCGATAGTAAGCCATAAAACCGTTATGCTGATAATTTTTCCCCGCAAAGGTATTGCTTTATACTCTCGAAAATTCCGGATACAGTTCCCGAATAGGGGGATATTCATGACTTTATGATATAAGAGTGGAGAGCTGCGCGTATATAACCATGCCGTTAACAGCCAGAACGGTGTTGTTGGAAGTATCGGCATGAATAGGCCGATACCCCCTAAAATAAGGCATAAGGTCCCGGATATGATATATATAATTTTTTTGTACGGATTGATACTTTGCATTAGCGGCAAATGAAATCTTCAGAAAGCGGGAAACCTCGTAATAAATCTTCTACGGGTAACCTTTTTTTCCCGGGGAGTTGTAATGTCTTTAGTCGTATAGCTCCTTGTCCACAAGCTATTTCGATATATTTTTTCCCATCGGTATATAATGTACCTGCATTTTTGTTTTCTGTATCGGTATCTACAATTTCAGAATCGAAGACCTTTACCGTGTACATTGTTCCGTCCGGGGCTTCCCATTCGCACCATGCAGCCGGATAAGGTGATAATCCTCTTATGAAATTGAATATATCTTTGGCATTTTTATTCCATTCGATCCTGCAAGTCTCTTTAAAGATTTTCGGTGCCGGTTTTAGTGGAGTCTCTGTGTGAACCGAAGTTTGATCGGTGAGAACGATTCTGTCTTCGAGAATCGCATCAACTGTTTCTGTTACCATTACAGCACCCATGACCATTAAACGATCGTGTATCGTCCCTGCGTTATCGTTCTGGCCGATAGGAATGCGTTTCTGCATGATTATTTTTCCGGTATCGATCTCATGGGTGAGAAAAAAAGTAGTGGCTCCGGTTTCTCTGTCACCATTGATAATTGCCCAGTTTATGGGTGCAGCACCGCGGTACTGAGGCAGGAGCGAGGCATGCAGATTGAAGGTCCCCAATCGTGGCATGTCCCATACGACCTCGGGCAGCATCCGAAAAGCTACGACAATTTGGAGGTCTGCGTTTAATGCTCTTAGTTCGGACAAAAATGTTTCATCCTTTAATTTTTCGGGCTGCAATAAGGGAAGACCTTGAGAAAGAGCATATTCTTTAACTGCCGAAAACTGTATTTTGTGACCTCTTCCTGCCGGTTTATCGGGCATTGTAATTACACCTACGACATTATATCCTCCTTCGACAAGATGCTTTAAACTCTCTACGGCAAACTCGGGGGTCCCCATAAAAACAATTCTTAGATCTTTCTTTTCCATTTTTCTTCTTTTAATCTTGTGAATAATGAACGAGAACCCGTCGGTATGAATTGAATATTTTTGATTTCGAAACAAATCCGACATATTGATTGTTCTCCACGACCGGAAGATTCCATGCGTTCGTCTCATCGAATATCTTCATGACATTTTCCATGGTCATGCCGACTTCTATTTTCGCCGGAGGGGCAATCATGAATTTTCGCACAAACATGCGATTGTATAGCTCGGGTCGGAACATGATATTCCTGATATCGTCTAACAATACGATACCGAGTAACTGGTTCCGGTGATTGGTAACCGGAAATATGTTTCGATGAGATTGAGAAATGACTTTTACCATATCGCCTAAACTCATCTCTGGGTGGACGACAAGAAAATCTTTTTCTATGACGCTATCCATTTTCAGGAGCGTTAATACGGCTTTGTCTTTGTGATGAGTAATCAGTTCGCCTTTTTTAGCTAAACGCATCGTGTATATGCTGTGCGGCTCAAAAATTCTAATGGTACCGAATGCTACGGTGGACGTGATCATTAAAGGCAGAAATAAATCATATCCTCCGGTCAATTCAGCCGTGAGGAAGAGTGCCATCAATGGTGCGTGCATGACGGCCGACATGACACCGGCCATTCCCATGAGTGCAAAATTCTTTTCAGAGAGATGAATTGCCATTTCGAAGTGATTGAGTGTAAAAGCAAATAAAAATCCACCCATACATCCAAGGTAAAGACTCGGGGCGAATGTACCTCCGACACCTCCACCGCCGTTGGTCGCACTGGTAGCAAAGACCTTGAGTAATACGATCAATGCCAAAGTCATGAAAATAACCCAGAAATTGTCTCTCCACGGATAAAAAATACTACCGTCTGTGATTACATCGGGATGTCCGCTCAATAGTCGTGTGATCGATTCGTATCCTTCACCGTAAAGGGGGGGGAGTAAGAAGATCGATAAACTAAGAATTACAGATCCCAGTCCAAATCTTTTCCACGGATTTCCGAGTTTCCTGAATTTGTCTTCAAGCCAATTCATGACTCGGGTGAAATATAGAGATACAAAGCCACAAAAGATTCCTAAAATAATGACATACGGAATTCTTTCTGCAATGAATGGCTCTGTCTGGACAAAACTGAATTGTGCAGTCGGGCCGGTAAAGATATATGCGACGGTGGCGGCTGTTGCCGAAGAAATAAGCAACGGCATTACCGAGGTCGTGGTCAAATCCATCATGAGAATTTCCAGTGTAAACAACAATCCGGCAATAGGAGCCTTGAAGATTCCTGCGATACTGGCCGATGCCCCGCATCCGACAAGAAGCATGAGTACGCGGGTGTCGAGCCTGAATGCACTTCCGATGTTCGACCCTATGGCGGCCCCGGTATATACGATCGGAGCTTCGGCTCCTACTGATCCTCCAAACCCTATTGTAATGGAGCTCGCGATCACCGAAGAGTACATATTATGAGGTTTCAACCGGCTTTTCCGTTGAGAAATAGCATATAATATGCGGGTTATACCGTGGCTGATATCGTCCTTAACAATATATCTTACATATAATCCGGCAAGTAAAATACCGATTATCGGATATACAAGATACAGGTAATTGGCCCCATTGATCGAAAAGTGATCTGTAAGCAAGTTTTGTATAAAATGTATCAGATATTTCAATATGAGAGCTGCTCCTGCCGCTAAGATACCGATTATGAAGCTGAGAATTAAAATAAAGTTTTTCTCCTTTATATTTTTTTCTCGCCAGACCAGAAGTTTTAAGAACCAATCTTTTCCCATGTTAAATACCTTTTCCTGTAACTACTGTTTTTATTGTATAAATAATAATTTTTAAATCCACTAATAAAGACATATTTTCGAGATAGAGAATTTCGTACTTAAGTCGTTTTATCATTTCATCTATGTTTCGGGCATATCCGAATTTTACCATTCCCCATGAAGTTATTCCGGGGCGAACTTGGTGCAATAGGCTGTAATAAGGAGCACGGCGTGTCAATTGATCTATGTAATACCTTCGTTCGGGACGAGGCCCTACGATAGACATGTCTCCTTTGATAACATTCCAGAATTGAGGAAGTTCGTCCATCCTGTATTTGCGCATAATGCGACCGAATGGGGTTATACGTTTATCATTTTCGTCAGATAATGCAGGCCCGTTTTGTTCGGCGTTGTTTACCATTGTACGAAATTTGTAAAGCGTAAACTCTCTTCGTCTGTAACCGATTCGTTGTTGTTTATAAATGACAGGCCCTTTCGATCCGGTTTTTATTTTTATTGCCAAAAACAAAAATAATGGAGATAAGATGATCAAGGCAAAAACTGATAATACGACATCCAATACCCGTTTGATATTTTTTTGGCAATCGGAGAGGGAACATATACTTACATCGATAAATGGCGTACCGTATATGTTCGATAATTTAATGCGGGATGTCAACATCTCATATTCATTGGCTTCTATCTGTATCGGTAATCCGAGCGGGTATAAGCAGTTTATCAGTTTATGCATACTCCTCCGGTTATAAAGATCTTGTGCGACGATAAGCTCTTCTACGGACAATTCCTTTATCTTTTCAGAGAGTTCTGAAAATTCGAATACAGGTAAATCGGAAGGTATATTTTCTTGTGATTTTTCAGTCTTTACGTATCCGACGATTTTGTATCCCATCGACTTTTGCATGTGATTTAACTCATGAACCAGATTTTGGGCTTTTGTCCCCGATCCGATAATAAGCGTGTTGAAACCCCATATTCGGTTATGTATTCGTGATGTCGCTTTTTGTGTGATAATTGCTCGACAAGTATATACGCAGAGGAACAATAAGCCGAATAAACTTAAAATTAGTTTGTAACTGGTAGAAACGTCGGACGTTTGATCATTGAGTAAGGCAATAAAAAAAACAATGAATGTGCAACACAAGATCGAAATAAATGTCGTAATAAGTTCTCCTAACCGGGATTTGAGAAATGGCCGGTTATAATATCCGGATAAATAAAAGATGAATAGGAACAGGCAAGGAAATATTATTTGTCCTCCAAATACTTTCGAAGAACTTAAATATCCCGGTAAAGAGCCGAAAAAACGTTCGATATTCAGTAGATTGTAACGAAACAAATTGAACAAAAACCATGCAAGACTGACCGCAAACAGATCGCCTACAAAATATTTGGCTATTTGTATTTTTTGTTTCATTTAGGGACGTAATATTTTGACAACTCCATTGGGCTCCAATTTGATAACACTCGATGGAGAGGGATGAGTCTTTTCTTCTTGGCGGTATTCGACAATGTAATCTACGGCATCTTTTATCTCCTGCGAAATTTCCGAGAAATTGGCAGGGGAGGGAGAGCCGCTGATGTTTGCCGAGGTTGAGACAATCGCTTTTCTGAATCTTTCACAGAGTTTGCGAGAAAACGGTTCTTGAGTAATACGAATACCTACACTTCCATCTGCCGCAAGCAGGTTAGTCGCCAGATTGCGTGCGTTTGAGTAAACTATGGTTAACGGTTTGTCTGCAACTTCGATCAAGTCCCACGCGATTTCCGGAATGCGATCGACATAGAAATCTACTTTTGCAGGCGTGTCTACCAATACGATCAAAGCCTTGCTGTCGATTCGTTTTTTTATTTCATATACTCTTTTTACTGCTGTTTCATTTGTCGCATCGCATCCGATTCCCCATATTGTATCTGTCGGGTATAAAATAATCCCTCCATTCTGCATGATTTTACACGCCTCTTTTATATCATTCTCCATGGAAATATACGTATTGTTGAGTTGCAAAGTTAAAAAATCACTTCCCGATTACAAAATAAATATCTCTATTTCTTTAGTTGCAGATACTGATCAAAAACAGAACAGGAATAGAGCATACAGCTCTATTCCTGTTCTACCTTTTTATAATACAGAGCGAATATTGCTATAACGTAACACCTGTTTTGAAAATAGCAATTTCCCGGTATCCTTTTTTCTCGTTGTTGACTTGCTTTCCGCTCGCTACTTCAATGATGTATTGGATAAACCGTTCTGCTACCTTATCCATCGGTTCGTTTTCGACGAGAGTACCTGCATTGAAGTCGATCCAATTTGGCTTGTTTGCTGCAAGATTACTATTGGTCGAAATTTTCATCGTAGGGACATACGTGCCGAATGGAGTCCCTCGTCCTGTCGTGAACAAGACGATTTGACAACCTGATGATGCCAACGCTGTTGCTGCCACCAAATCGTTCCCGGGTGCACTTAAAAGATTGAGCCCTTTTGTCTGGATGCGTTCTCCATACATCAATACATCCTTGACAACCGATTTCCCGCATTTTTGTGTACATCCCAAAGATTTCTCTTCGAGAGTAGAGATGCCTCCCGCCTTATTTCCGGGAGAAGGATTTTCGTATACAGGTTGGTTGTTTGCCATGAAATATTCCTTGAAGTCATTGATGAGATGAACTGTTTTGTCGAACAATTCGGGCGTTTCGCAGCGATTCATCAAAATGGTTTCAGCTCCGAACATTTCAGGAACTTCTGTCAAGACCGAAGTACCTCCCTGGGCAATCAAGAAATCAGAAAAGACACCTAAAAGCGGATTTGCTGTAATTCCCGAGAATCCGTCGGATCCCCCACATTTCAATCCTACTTTCAGTTCGCTTAGCGGTATATCTTCCCTGACATCTTGTGAAACGATATCATACAGTTGCCGCAAAATATCCATTCCCACTTTATACTCGTCGTCTACTTTCTGACATTCCATAAAGCGGATACGTTCAGCGTCGTATTCTCCCAGAAATTCCTTGAATGCGCTCAACTGATTGTTTTCACAACCGAGGCCAACGACCAATACGGCACCTACATTCGGGTGCATGACCATATCCCGTAGTATTTTGCGGGTATTTTCGTGGTCATTCCCCAATTGAGAACACCCATAGTTGTGAGGATATGATACGATTGCATCGACATTTACCGATCCTGTCTCGCGGCGAAGAGAGTCTGCGAGTTGATTGACAACACCGTTGACACACCCTACGGTAGGTATTACCCATATCTCGTTACGAATGCCGACTTCTCCGTTTTTTCGGCGATATCCTTTAAACGTGAGGTTCTTGTTCGGAATGTCCAATTTTACCAGTTTCGGTGAATAATTGTATTCCAACAATCCGTCCAAATTGGTTTTAATGTTTTTTTCGTTTACCCAACCCCCTTTTGCAATAAAAGATCGGGCATGTCCTATCGCATATCCATATTTGATAATATGCTCGTTTTCATTAAAATCTTTTAATGCCACTTTATGCCCGGCAGGAATATCCTCTTGTAAAATCAGTTCATCCCCGTCGATAGAAATATGGTCTCCTTTTTTCAGAGGCTCTATGGCAACAGCGACATTATCGGCCGGATTTATTTTCAAATAATTCGTTCTCATTTTAAAGAATGGATTTTACGGTTTCGTTCATTCCTTTATCTTGAATCATTTGAAGGTAACCCGACAGTTTTTCAGTCAGTCCCGGAATATTATTTAGGTCTTCACCCCAGATAAATTCTGCACCTAATACCCCTTTTGCGATGTTTTTCACGCATCCGTCAGCCCAAAGATCTTTCAATAAGTCTATAATTGCTTGGTCATCTTTGGGTACGATTTCATCATTTCCACGTTTCCCGCCTTTATAATAAGTGATGATACCGGCCAATCCGAGCACGAGACCCGAAGGCAGTTCGCCTTTCCGTTCCAGATATATTTTTAATCCGGGCAGATCTCTGGTTTTGAATTTCGGGAAAGAATTTAACATGATACTGGTTACGAAATGTTTTACGAACGGGTTGCGGAACCGTTCCATAACAGCATTGGCAAATTGAGTCAGTTCTTCTTTGGGAAGATCCAATGTTTCCAATAATTCGTCATACATGACTTTCTTGACAAATTTTCCGATAACCGGATCTTCGCAACATTCCTTTACAGTATCCAGTCCAGATAAATAACCTACCGGAGACAATACGGTGTGAGGACCATTCAACAAAGTTACTTTTCTGTCATGGTAAGGCTTTTCGCTGGGAACAAACAATACATTCAATCCTGCTTTGTCTGCCGGGAACTCTTTTTCTACCGATTCCGGAGCTTCGATTACCCATAAATGGAAAATTTCACCTTTTACAACCAGTTTGTCTTCTAATTGTATTTTATCAAGAATTTGATTGATCGTGTCACGTGGATATCCCGGAACGATACGGTCGACCAGCGTACAATAAACACCGCAAGCCGTTTCAAACCATTGTTTGAAATCGTTGCCTAAATTCCATAATTCTATATATTTCTCGACACATTTTTTTAATTCTTTCCCATTGTTGAAAATCAATTCACAAGGCATGATGATCAATCCTTTATCAGCAGCTCCGTTGAATGTCTTGAAACGATGATAAAGCAATTGAGTTAATTTACCCGGATAAGATTTTGCCGGAGCATCTTCCAGTTTGCATGTCGGATCGAAAGCGATACCCGCTTCGGTTGTATTGGAAATAACAAAACGCATTTCCGGATTTTCAGCCAATTTCAAGAATTCATCGTTTTGGGTATAAGGATTCAACCCCCGGCTTACTACATCGATCAGTTGAATGCTGTCAATTTCTTTTCCGTTTTGCAATCCTTGCAAGTTTACATGATACAGTCCGTCCTGCTCATTAAGCATATTGACCATCCCGTTTTCCAGCGGTTGTACGATAACTACGCTGCTATTGAATCCGGCTTTTTGGTTCATGTTGTAAATAATCCAATCGACAAAAGCACGTAAGAAATTACCTTCTCCGAATTGGATAATCCGTTCTGGATACTTGTTTGCTTGAACATTGGTTCTGTTGAGCTGTTTCATAAGATAAAAAATTATTAGGTTGATATTAATTAATTTTATATTGCTCGAAAATCAAGATAAAAGTCGATGTTCTCGCGAGTAAGAATATCGATCGGCATAAAATTTTTTTGTTTTATTTCATTTTTAAATATTTTATGTTCGCATAATGCTTTCATCCCCAAATAGCTTTGAATCTCGGGCCGTTGTGCCAGCAAGAAATTTACTTCGCCCGATTTTAAGGCCTCTACGTTTTTTTGTAGCAGGTCATACCCGATAAATTTAATCCCGGATATATCTAATTTTTTCAAATAGTCGGTAATTAAATATACTTTAGAATTGAAAGTGATCGCTTCATGTATGTGGGGATGTTGTTTGAAAAAGTCTTTTATGATTTCCTGATTTCGGGTGTGATTTTGTGCGTATATCTTAACCGAAAGTAATTTTGCCGATGGCAGATGTTCTTCTATATACCGTTTAAACCCCTTTATGCGCAATTCGGTTTGGTTCGATCCTTTATTGCCGGACCTGTAAACTTGGAAAATCGCAATTTCTGTATCTTTATGAGCCTCGCTTAACAATAGTTTGGCCGCAAGGTATCCGCTTTGTAACGAATTCATCCCGAAATAAGCTAACGGGTGTATTTCTTCTATGTCTGAATCGATGAGAACGTATGGTATCTCTTTACCTTCTAACTGTGTAGCTAAAGAAATGACTTGTTCTTTAAATATAGGGGCAAGTAAAACAGCATCTGGGGCTAATTGTAAAACCGATTGTGCTACTTTTTCGAATGATGCGTTGTCGTATTGATCGAAAAAAAATTGTTCTACTGAAATATTTAAATCCAAAAATTCATGAGCTGCTTGATCGACACCCTTTTTTATGTCGCTCCAATATTCTCCTTCATTGCACTCCGGTAATAATGTGGCGAATGTATATTTTTTTTTCGAAGCGAGAGCCGATGCATAGACATTGGGTTGATAATGCATCTCTTTGAGAACTTTTTCGACTTTTTCCCGGCTTTTGGCCGAGACTTCGCCTCTGTTGTGCAATACTCGATCGACGGTCCCGGTAGATACATTGGCTAAACGGGCAATATCTTTGATCCTTATTTTATCCGGTAAGCTCTTCATGGGTGCTTATATATTGTTATTCGTGTGTGCACACGAATTATAATTTGTAATTTTGCTTGCAAATATACAGAATATTTTTGTATTTCAAAAAAAAATTGTAATTTCGTGCCCGAACACGGAAATTGTTCGATAAATCTGTACTTTCAATTTGAAATACTGTTTTTGCATTCTTTATTATTAAAAAAATACGTCTTATTATGAAAAACTTTATGGATGAGAATTTCTTGCTGCAAACAGAAACTGCACAGAAATTATATCATGAACATGCGGCCAAAATGCCTATTATCGATTATCACTGTCATTTAATTCCGCAAATGGTCGCAGATGATCATAAGTTTAAATCGTTAACCGAGATCTGGTTAGGAGGAGACCATTATAAATGGCGTGCTATGCGTACCAATGGGGTAGAAGAACGTTATTGTACGGGAAAAGATACTTCTGATTGGGAAAAATTTGAAAAATGGGCTGAAACAGTTCCCTATACTATGCGTAACCCTCTTTATCACTGGACGCATTTGGAATTGAAAACGGCTTTTGGCATCAATAAAGTGTTAAATCCTCAAACCGCTCGTGAAATCTATGACGAGTGTAATGCAAAATTGGCTTTACCCGAATATTCTGCTCGGGGAATGATGCGCCGTTATCATGTAGAGGTAGTTTGTACCACAGATGATCCCGTAGATTCTCTCGAATATCATATAAAGACCCGTGAAAGCGGATTTGAAATAAAGATGCTCCCAACTTGGCGTCCTGACAAAGCTATGGCGGTTGAAGTACCGGCTGATTTTCGTGCTTATGTAGAAAAACTCTCCGAAGTGAGTGGCATCGCCATTTCTACTTTCGATGACATGATTGCAGCTCTTCGCAAACGTCATGATTTCTTTGCCGAACAAGGTTGTAAACTTTCGGATCATGGGATAGAAGAATTTTATGCCGAGGATTATACCGATGCCGAGATTAAAGCGATTTTCAACAAAGTTTATGGCGGAAAAGAGTTGACCCGTGAAGAAATTTTGAAATTTAAATCGGCAATGTTGATTGAATTTGGCGAAATGGATTATGAAAAAGGTTGGACTCAACAGTTCCATTACGGTGCTATTCGTAATAATAATACGAAGATGTTCAAGCTATTGGGGCCTGATACGGGGTTCGATTCTATTGGCGAATTTACGACTGCTAAGGCAATGTCTAAATTCTTGGACCGCTTAAATACTAAGGGTAAATTGACAAAAACAATTCTGTACAATTTGAATCCTTGCGCCAATGAAGTGATTGCCACGATGTTGGGTAATTTCCAAGATGGATCGATTCCGGGAAAAATACAATTCGGTTCGGGGTGGTGGTTCCTCGATCAGAAAGACGGTATGGAAAAACAGATGAATGCGCTTTCTCTTTTGGGCTTATTGAGCCGTTTCGTCGGAATGTTGACCGATTCGCGCAGTTTCCTTTCATATCCGCGTCACGAATATTTCCGTCGTACTTTGTGTAATTTGGTAGGAAATGATGTGGAAAATGGTGAAATTCCTGTTTCTGAGATAGATCGGATCAACCAAATGATCGAAGACATTAGTTATTATAATGCAAAAAAATTCTTTAACTTTTAATTAATCATTATCTATTTGAACCATGAGTAAAAAAGTAGTCACATTTGGAGAAATCATGTTGCGTTTGGCAACACCGGGTTATCAACGATTCAGTCAAGCCACGGAATTTACGGCAACATTCGGAGGCGGCGAAGCCAATGTAGCGGTATCGTT